>CAKTGD010000050.1 GCA_934561335.1 uncultured Oscillospiraceae bacterium | reverse complement strand
ATGTACCGGTGGACGCGGAGTGACAAATAGGACGGGAGTGCCCTTGCACTCCCGTCCTATTTGTGGCATAATAGCGGGGAAGAAAAATAATTACAGGAGGATACTATGCTGTATAATATCCTGACAATCGGCGATGTGACCAGCGAAGACGGCCTAAAGCACCTGCGCCGCCACCTGTCGCCGCTGAAAAAGCTGAAAAATGTTGCCTTTACCGTGGTTAACGGAGAGAATATCTCCGGCACCGGACTGACGCCCGCTCAGGCGGATGAGCTGTTTGCCGCCGGGGCCGATGTGATTACGCTGGGCAACCATACCTTTGGCCGGGTGCAGATTGCCGATTATCTGGAGGATAACCGCTATATCCTGCGTCCCGCCAATTTCTCCGGTCGGATGCCGGGGCGGGGCTGCGGCGTGTACGAGTGCGGCCCACTGCGCATCGCCGTTATGACCCTTATTGGCCGGTGCGATCTGGACTGGAAGGCGGCCGATCCCTTTACCACGGCAGACAGGCTGCTGCGTGAATTGGGTGAAAAGGAAAAGCCAACCTTTACGCTGGTGGATTTCCACGCGCAGGCTACCAGCGAGAAGCTGGCGCTGGGGTACTATCTGGATGGCCGCGTCAGCGCCGTATGGGGTACCCATACCCATGTGCCCACCGCCGACGAGCGGGTGATGCCCAAGGGTACCGGCTATATCACCGATCTGGGCATGACCGGCGCCATCGAATCCGTGCTGGGGATTCCGCCGGAGCAGTCCATCGAGTCATTTCTGGGCGGCCTTGCGGGACGCTACCGCTTTGCCGACGGCCCTTGCAAGGCGCAGGGCTGCCTGTTTACGCTGGATAGCGAGACGGGGCTGTGCACCGCTGTGGAGCGGGTAGACATTCGATAAAACAGAAGAAAGAAGGAGAACTTAGACATGTCTGTTGAAAAGGTAAGGGCATATCTGGCCCCCTATGGCGTGACCGACCGTATCCGCGAGTTTGATGTGTCCAGCGCCACAGTGGAGCTGGCGGCGCTGGCGGTGGGCGTAGAGGGCGCCCGCATCGCCAAGACCCTCAGCTTTAAGGTGGGCGAGGCGCCCGTTCTGATCGTGGCCGCCGGTGACGCCAAGGTGGACAACAGCAAATATAAACATTTTTTCGGTACCAAGGCAAAGATGCTGACTGCCGAGGAAGCAGTGGAGCGTATCGGCCATGCCGTGGGCGGCGTGTGTCCCTTTGCCCTGCCGGATGATGTCAAGACTTATCTGGATGTGTCCTTGAAGCGGTTTGAAACGGTGTTCCCTGCTGTAGGCAGCGCGGCCAGCGCTATTGAACTGAGCTGCGACGAGCTGGAGCACTGCTGCGGAAAGAACTTTGTGAGCTGGGTAGACGTGTGTAAGGGCTGGCAGGAGGAAGCATAAATGGTACGTATTCTGCATGCGGCGGATTTTCATCTGGACAGCGCCTTTGCCGGATTAAGCGAGCAGCACGCCCGGCAAAGGCGGCAGGAGAGCCGTGAACTGGCCCGCCGCATGGTGGAATACGCCAATGACCACGGCGTGGAGCTGATGCTGCTGGCAGGCGATTTATTTGACAGTGACAGCGTCTATGGGCAGACAGCGGAGGAACTGGCCGCCGCGCTGGCAGATTTTCGGGGGCAGGTGGTTATCGCACCGGGAAACCACGACTGCTATACGCCCGCGTCGCCCTATGCCCGTACCCTGTGGCCGGAGAATGTGCATATTTTCATAACGCCGCGGATGAGCCGTATCGCCTTTCCGCAATACGGCTGCACGGTTTACGGAGCGGCCTTTACGGGCCCGGAGGTGCTGGAGGAGGCGGCGCTGGCGGGTGTGGCCGAGGAAGAAAGCGGCGTGACCATCGGCCTGCTGCATGGCGAGGCCGGGGTAAAGGACAGCCGCTACCGGCCTATCCCGCTGCCGCAGATTGCCCGGAGCGGTTTGGACTATCTGGCACTGGGGCATATACACACCTGCTCCGGCGTGCTGACAGCCGGCGAGACATCCTATGCCTATCCCGGCTGTCCCGAGGGACGGGGCTTTGATGAGCTGGGCGACAAAGGGTTTCTGACGGGGGAGGTGGACAAGGGCAGTGTGAAGCTGCGCTTTGTTCCCTTTGCCGGGAGACGCTATCAGATGCTGACGGTAGAGACTGGCGGCGAAGAGCCGCTGACCGCCATTGAGCGGTTGCTGCCGAATGAAACGGGGAATGATATGTATCGCATCATACTGACCGGCGAAACGGAGGACCCTGTTGCAATCGGAGAACTGACAGAGGAACTGTCGCCGCGGTTTTACGCGCTGGAGCTGCGGGACCGCACGACAGTGCGGCGTGATATCTGGGACGGCTGCGGCGAGGATTCGCTGCGGGGGCTGTTTCTGCGGAAAATGCGGGAGCGGTACGATGCGGCGGACGAAGAAGAGCGGCAGAAGATTTGCCGGGCAGTACGCTTTACGCTGTCTGCTATGGACAATCGTGACATGTAAACAAGGGAAAAGGAGAGGCTATGAAACGCATTCTGATGATCGGTACCGGCGGTACCATCGCCAGCGAGATGACGCCTGAGGGGCTAACCCCGGAGCTGAATACCCGGCAGCTGCTGTCCTTTGTTCCGGGGATCGGAGAGCTGTGCCATGTGGAGTGCCTGCAGGTGTACAGTCTGGACAGCACCAATCTCCAGCCAGAGCACTGGCTTGGCGTGGCGCGTACCATCCGGGAGAATTACAGCCGGTATGACGGCTTTGTTATCAGCCACGGAACGGATACCATGGCCTACACGGCGGCAGCTCTCAGCTATCTGATACAGGGCAGTCCCAAGCCGATTGTGCTGACAGGGGCTCAAAAGCCTATCTGGTTTGACGGTACAGACTCCAAGCGGAACCTGACGGATGCTTTCCTTTATGCCTGCCGCGGCTGCGGTGGCGTGCAGATCGTGTTCAATGGCAAGGTCATTCTGGGTACCCGGGCCCGCAAAACCTGTTCGAAGAGCTTTCAGGCATTTTCCAGTGTGAATTATCCCGATCTTGCTGTGGTGCAGGACGGGCGATTGCTGCAATACATGAGCTGCCCGGTGGCGGAAAAACCAACATTCTATGACAATCTGAATGATAATGTGGGGCTTTTGAAACTGATCCCGGGCACGAAGGCGGAGCTGGTGGCGTTTATGGCGCGGCACTATGATGCGCTGATCATTGAAAGCTTTGGCGTGGGGGGATTGCCGGAATACGGTGATCTATACGGGATTCTCCGCGCCGCGGTGGAAGAGGGGAAGATTCTCGTCATGACCACGCAGGTGCCCAACGAGGGCAGCGACCTGACAGTATATCATGTGGGCGGCCATCTCAAGCAGACGCTGCGGCTGCTGGAGGCCTATGACATGACCACGGAGGCGGCGGTGGCAAAGCTGATGTGGATCATGGGCCAGACCCATGATTTTGCCGAAGCCGAAAAGCTTTTTTATGCACCGGTAGCCCGGGATATCCTGGACAGTAATGAATAAAAGCGCTGTAAAAACGGGCCGCAAGGCCCGTTTTTACAGCGCTTTTTCGCCAAATAAATGCCAGGGGTATGCCGCAGGCGGCGGACAGCTTACGTCTACCTGCTTGCCGGTTACCGGGTGGGTGAAGGACAGATGGTATGACCACAGCGCCGCAGAGCAGGGCGCCTTGCTTCCGTATCGTATGTCGCCCAGCAGGGGAAGCCCCCGGTGAGAAAACTGCACCCGGATCTGGTGGGTACGTCCGGTGTGCAGCCGGACTTTTACCAGCGTCAGCTGTTCGGCGGTTCCCAGCACGGTATAGTCCAGTGTGGCCTCGCGCACACCCTTGCGCATCCGCTGCACCACATAGCTCTTGTTGTGGGCTGCATCACGGAACAGAAGGTCGGTCAGGGTGTCGCTGTCCTTTTCGGGACGGCCGCGCAGCACCGCCAGATATTCCTTGGTAATCTCGTGGGCCGCCACTGCCGCCGTCAGCTTTCCCGTTACCTCCCTGCGGCGAGAGAAAACCATCACTCCGCCGGTGACGCGGTCCAACCGATGTACGGTGGCAATGAAATCTTTTTCCCCGCGGCCACGGTAATAGTCCCGCAGCAGCGCCGGCATACAGGCGGCATGGGGATCATCCTCCGACAGCACGCCGACCGGCTTGACCGCTACCACCAGATACGGATCTTGATACAGAATTTTCATGGGCGCTTACCTGAACCGGCGGCCCCGGTAACTGCGGTGCCGCATTCGCTTGTTGCGGCTGCTGCCGTAACGGCGGCGGCGCATAAGGGTCTTGCCGAACAGTAAGATCAGCACCACAAGGATTGCCAGCACCACCAGCAGGATTTTGACAACGGTGCGGCTGAAGAATTCTTTCAGTGCGTGCTTGACGATCAGAAAACGGCTGGCATTCACATCGGCCACAGCCAGCAGCGGCACGGTCACATAATCCACGCCGTCATAGCTGAGTGTGATGGTACCCAGCTCCTGCCCGGCGGTTACCGGTGCATCCACCACGTCGGCGCTGAGGGCTACCGTGCGCTGAAGGGAGGCGGGATCCAGATCACTGGGCAGCACTGCCTCGGCGGTATAGGCCGGGTGTACCACAACATGACTGGTTTCCTTGCTCAGCGCCACCGGCACCTCCTGAATCATCTCGTCCTCAGTCAGTACGGTTTTGGTGGTAAAGTTATCAAAGCCCCAGTCAAACAGGCGGCTGGTCTCGGTGAAGCTGCCCACCCGGGTGTCGCCGTCCCCGGTTTTCATCAGCTCGGCGCCCAGCACCACGGAGATCAGCTGCCGATCTGCCCGCGCGGCAGAGGATACCAGACAGTAGCCTGCCGCATCGGTGGAGCCGGTTTTAATGCCCTGCGCACCGCTGTACAGATAGCCGGTGGCACGCCAGTTGGAGATCAGGTAGTTGGTGCTGTGCAGCTCGCGTTCATCGCTTTTATTGGTGGCCGGAACGGTATATGCCTTTGTGTTGCAGATGGTCATGAAGGCATCATACTTCATGGCCTCTTTCGTAATAAGATAGATATCCCACGCCGTGGAGTAATGCTCATTGTCCGGCAGACCGGAGGTGTTGACGAAGTGGGTGTTTTCACAGCCCAGCTCCTGGGCACGCTGGTTCATTTTTGCCACAAAACCGGATACGCTGCCGCTGACTGCCTCACCCAGAATATTGCCGACCTCGTTGGCCGATACCACCAGCAGGCAGTAGAGAAGCTGCTCCACGCTCAGCGACTCTCCGGGGACGATATCGGCGGTGCTGGCGTCTTCCGGCAGACCCGCCACACTCTCGGCGCTGGCAGTTACGCTTTGCTCCATCCGCAGCTCGCCGCGCTCAACGGCTTCCAATACCAGCAGGGCCGTCATCACCTTGGTGATGCTGGCGGGGTACTGCTTGGTATGGGCGTTCTGATCCAGCAGCACCGTGCCGGTAGCGCCGTCTACCAGCAGGGCAGCGCGGGCCTGAATCTGGATATCCTCAACAGCAAGGGCGGTTACGGGCAAAAACTGGGTCAACAGCAGCGCCAACAACAGAAGGAGCGTACAAAAACGGCGGAATTTCATAATGACATTTTCTCCATTTGTGCTATAATGTATCTATCCTATGCAGCGGCGCGGTGCGGTAAGACCGTGCCGACGGTATTCGACATACTATTATAAACGAGTTGTCCCCGCCCGTCAACGGGGAGAGGATTACCAATTGTAAACATTTTTTCAGGAGGTGACGCCATGAGAATCCTGGTGGTGGATGATGAACAGCTGCTGGTCAAGGGAATTACGTTCAATTTGCAGAACGAGGGCTATGAGGTCACGGCTGCCTATGACGGCGAAGCCGCCGTGGAGCTGGCAAAAAAAGAGCGCTATGACCTGATCATTCTGGATCTGATGATGCCGGTTCTGTCAGGCACAGAGGCCTGCATGAAGATCCGGGAATTTTCCGACGTGCCCATCATCATGCTGACGGCCCGCAGCGAGGATGCCGACAAGCTGATGGGATTTGCCTGCGGCGCAGATGATTACGTGACAAAGCCCTTTAATATTCTGGAGCTGAAGGCCCGCATCCGGGCACTGCTGAAGCGCAGTGCAGGGCGGGCGGAGCCTGAGCGCTCGCTGCTGACGGTGGGTGATCTGAGTCTGGATACGCAGCAGCGCGTCGCCATACGGGACGGCAAGACCATCGACCTGACCGCCAGAGAATATGACCTGCTGGAGCTGCTGATGAAGAACCCGCGACGGGTATACAGCCGCGAGAGCCTGATGGATCTGGTCTGGGGCTATTCCTATGCCGGCGATTACCGCACGGTGGACGTACATGTGCGGCGACTGCGGGAAAAGCTGGAACGTGTTCCGGCAGAGCCGGCCTATATTATGACCAAGTGGGGAGTGGGTTACTATTTTCATGGGGAAAGTCAGCCTACAACTTAAGTTCGGCATCAGCTATATTCTGGTGATTTTTGCTGTACTGGTGCTGCTGAATACCTATCCGGTGCGCCAGTCGCAGGATATGGTGTTTAAGTCCAAGGAGACCTCTATGAAAAGCTCCGTCAAGCTGATCGAGGCGTCTCTCAGCGGACTCAAGCAGCTGGACGAGGAAAATGTTTCCCGCGCCCTCAGCTCCATGCGGGAGACGGGTGTTTCCCGCGTGCTGGTCACAGATACGGCGGGACGCATTCTGTACGATACCCGGGAAGAAAACGGCGCGGTGGGGTTGTACGCTTTTTATACCGAGGTTGTGCAGGCGCTGGAGGGGAACGATGCCTTCTATTCATACTACGACGCCACCGCTTTTCTCAGCCGTGCAGCCTCGCCGGTGGTGTACCACAACCAAATCGTGGGCGCGGTATATGCATATGAGTATGATACCGAGCAGGCTGATATTCTCAAGAGCTTCCAGTCCAATCTGATGAAGATTTCTTTTCTGATCGCACTGGCGGTCATAGGTCTGTCGGTGCTGCTCAGCCGGATGCTGACCGCCCAGATCACCGAGTTGCTCTCGGCGATTCGCAAGGTGCGGGAGGGCGCGTACAGCCACCGCGCCGCTGTAAAGAACAGCGATGAGATCGGACAGATTGCCGCGGAGTTCAACAGCCTGACGGATCGTTTGCAGACGACGGAGGATGCCCGCCGCCGCTTTGTGTCAGATGCCAGCCACGAGCTGAAAACGCCGCTGGCCGGAATCCGGCTGCTGACGGATTCTATTTTACAGACAGGCGATATGGATCCGGATACCACCCGGGAATTTGTGGGGGATATCGGCCGGGAAGCAGAGCGGCTGACCCGCATTACCGAAAATCTGCTGCGCCTGACACGGCTGGACAGCGGCGCCGTGCAGGAGGCGGCGCCGGTGGCTGTCCGCCCTGTGTTGGAGCGTGTAGCCCGAATGCTGACGGTATTGGCCCGGGATAAGGGGGTTACGCTGACCTTTGAGGCAACAGAGGACGCCGTGGCGCTGGCTACTGAGGATGATGTCCATCAGATTCTATATAATCTGATGGATAACGGTATCAAATACTCCGGGGCGGTGGGATTTGTCCATGCCGCCGCGCGGACGGAGGATGACTGGGTGGTGCTGACGGTGGAGGATAACGGCATCGGCATTCCGGCGGACGACTTGCCGCACATCTTCGAGAGGTTCTACCGGGTGGACAAAATGCGCTCGCGCGCCATCGGCGGCACAGGACTGGGGCTTTCCATTGTCAAGGACACGGTGGAGAACCGCGGCGGCCGTATAACCGCCGCCGCCCGGAAGGGCGCGTCAGGCACGGTGTTTACCGTGTATCTGCCCCGTGCGCAGGAAGGCGGTGAGACCCTATGAAACGTTGGATACGCGGTCTGATGGCGCTGCTGTTGACGACCCTTTTGCTGGCCGGGTGCGGCATGATGGCCCGCGGACAGAAGGAGGGACTGGCGCTCTATTATCCCGCGGTGCTGGAGACGCACCGGGGCGGTGACGCCATCGACAGCGTCACAGTGGATTGGGAGACACTCCCTCAAGGGGATAATCAGATTCAGGCTGATGCTGTCATGGCGCTGCTGATGGGGGAATGTCATGAGGTGGGATTTCAAAGTCCCATTCCTGCCGGTACCCAGCTGCGCTCCGTTACGGTGCGGGGCGGTACGGCGTGGGTGGATCTAACCGGCAGCTACGGCCAGCTCAGCGGCATGGCGCTGACGATTGCCGACTACTGCATTGCCCTGTCGCTGACGCAGCTGGAGGGAATTTATGCCGTGCATGTCACAGTCAACGGACAGGAACTGGCCTACCGTGATAATAACCGATTTTTGGCCAGTGATGTACTGCTTACCTCCATGGATGACGTGGTACGGACACTGACGGCACAGCTCTACTTCCCGGATAGCAGCGGTGAACTGACGGCGGAGGAACGGCTTCTGACGCAGTATGAGGGCCAGTCGGCTGCGGATGTGGTGCTTTCCGCTCTGGCGGATGGGCCGTCTGCCGATACGCTTCATGCATTGATGCCCGAGGATTTCTCCGGCTTTACCGCCCGGGTGGACAGCGGCATTTGTCAGCTGAACCTGTCCTCTGCCAGTGTGGAGGGCATGGATGATGAGACTGCACAGCAGATGGTGCTGGGTACGATCGAATCGCTGCGGTCGCTGGAAGGCATTTCCACAGTGCAGTTATATGTGGATGGCGACTATATGGAGAGCTATGAATAGAAAAAAGGACTTCCGGAAGGAAGTCCTTTTCGTCTTTATTTGGCGTACAGAAGGCCGACAAGCCGGTTCAGGGTACGGCTCGGGAGAATCCGCACCAGAAAAACAAAAAACTTATAACTGGCGCCGATGGTGTATAGGGGCTTGACGCTGCGCTTTGCAGCAACATTGGCAATAAACCGTCCCGCCTTGGCCGGATCCATGCCGGTCTGCTCATCGTGCTCCATCCGGGCAACGCTGCGGCCGATACGCCCCTGATAGATATCATCGCCTTCAATGACCTTTTCCCGCGCAGCGGTAAAGCCGGTTCGGATATCACCGGGCTGTACGGCACAAACGGTGACGCCGAAGGGACGCAGCTCATTGGCCAGCGCCATGGTATAGTCGTTGACCGCCGCCTTTGTGGCGCTGTAATAGGCCTGAAACGGAATGGCCACCGGCGCGGCCACGCTGCTGAGGTTGATGATCCGCCCGCCGCCCTGCCGGCGCATGATGGGCACCACGCAGCGGTTCATGCGCACCATGCCGAAAAAGTTGGCGTCAAACAGGCGCTGCGCCTCTTCGGTAGTGGTAAACTCAATGGCGCCTGAGATGCCGAAGCCGGCATTATTTACCACAAGGTCAATGCGGCCCTCTGCCTCCATGACCTGTGCCACAGCGGCGGCAAGCGTTTCCTCTTTCGTGATGTCCGCCACGATATGGCGGACATCCGGGTTTCCTACGGCCCGGCGGCTCAGCTCATAGACGGTCCATCCGTCGGCCTGAAGTGCCAGGGCCGTGGCCCGGCCGATGCCGGAGGTGCCGCCGGTGACGATTGCGACCTTATTGCGCATGACCGTTCACCATTACATCCGAAATAATATCCATGGCCTCGTCCAGCAGCTTTTCTGTATGGGTGGCCATATAGCTGGTGCGCAGCAGCGCCTCACCCTCCGGCGTGGCGGGGGGCAGCGTGGGGTTCACATATACGCCGCGGTCGTAAATCCTTGCCGCCGCTTCCAGCGTCCAGTAGGTCTCGTAGGTGTACAGCGGGATAATAGGCGTGGGTGCCTCCAGCGCACTTTCACGGATTTTTACGCCGCGCTCCGTAAATCCCTTGCGGGCATATAGACTCAGCTCGCGCAGCCGTTCCGGCAGCTCCGGATGCGCCTCCAGATGACGCAGGGCGGCCAGTGCCGTGGCGCAGTTGGCCGGCGGAATGGAAGCGGAGAAAATAAAGGGCCGTGATGCGTGGCGCACGAACTCTGCCACCTCGGCAGATGCCGCCATATAGCCGCCCAGTGACGCCAGCGATTTGGAGAAGGTGCCCATGTAAATATCCACCTGATCCTCCAACCCGAAATAGCTGGCGGTGCCGCGGCCGCCCTCGCCCAGCACGCCCAGACCGTGGGCATCGTCCACCATCACCCGAGCGC
>CAKTGD010000049.1 GCA_934561335.1 uncultured Oscillospiraceae bacterium | reverse complement strand
CCTCACATCTTGTTATAGGGGATGTCGGATCAGCATGTGGTTTGCAGGCCTCCCGGCTGCCGTTTGCGGCTGGATGGTGGAAGCAGTAAAGCAAGCTGGAGACAACCCACCTGCTAGGAAACGGTGCAGGTTATAACTTGGCCCGATGCAATGGAGAAGCAGCCGCAAGGCTGCTTCTCTCATTTTATCTGCAACTACATAGAAAAAGGCCGCCCGGTGACGTGATGCGTATCGCGATAGGACGTTTTCACCGGCCTTTCCAAAATATAATGCTTGCACAATTAGCAAAACTACTGTATAATAGCTAGGTATTTTACAACCAAGGGCGTATTGCGCCTATCACTTGAGAGGAATGAAAACCAATGAGTGCATCCAGAGAAAAGAAAAACCGTCAGGAGCTGGCCGCGCAGGGCCATGTGGATCCCAAGGCGGAGCGCGCAGCCAAGGAAGCGGCTGAGCAGAAAAAGAGTCGGCGCCTCTATGGCGGTATTGCCGTTTTATTTGTGATTGTGGCCGCCGTGGTGCTGCTGTATAACTCCGGCATTTTCCAGCGCCGTGCCACGGCTGTGACGGTGGATGGAAAAGACTTTACCGCCGCAGAGGTGGATTACTATTATTATAGTGCGCTGAATTCCATCAGCAGATCTCAGTACGCCAACTATTTCGGGCTGGATGCCAGCACTTCGCTGAAGAATCAGAACCTTAACGCCATGGCCAAGATGCTTCTGGGCGTTACGGACGAGGAAGAGATCAGCTGGGATCAGTACCTGAAGAATATAGCAAAAGAGAATCTGACCCAGTCCTATCTGCTGAGTGAAAAGGCAAAGGCTGATGGTGCCGCCGCGCACGAGGATGAACTGCAAGCAACGCTGGATGAGATTACCAGCTATGCAAAAAAGAATGGCATGAGCCTGTCCGGTTATCTCAAGCGGGTGTATGGCTCCAATATGACGGTGGATACCTTTAAGAAGCTGTATCAGATGGACGATCTGGCTTCCCACTATCGGCAGGATTATATCGATAGCCTGTCCTATACGGATACAGAGCTGGAGGCCTGCTATGAGGCGGACAAGAACGCCTTTGATGCGGCGGATTATGAGTATATCTCCTTTAAGGCCACAGCTTCCGGCACCACGGATGCCAACGGCAATACGGTGGAGCCTACGGACGAACAGGAAGCAGCTGCCAAAAAGGCGGCTGAGGAAGCGGCACAGGATGCTGCTGCCCGCTTTACCGCCGGCGAGTCTTTGGAGGATATCGCTGCCAGCTATGAAGATATCGCTTCCTATGCTCATCAGGAAGAGGGCACCTATGCCGATACCGAATTGGTGAATTGGGTGTTTGACGCATCTCGCACGGAAGGCGAGAGCGGGACGGTGGTTACTGATTCTAACATTTATTTTGCTGTGTTCCACTCCCGCGCACGTCAGGACTATCTGACGGTGAATGTGCGCCACATCCTCTTTGAGGTGGATAGTTCCGATCTGGACAAGACGGCCGATACCTATGATGCGGATCTGGCCAAGCTGAAGGAGACTGCCCACAATGACGCGGAAAAGGCACTGAAGGAATGGCAGGACGGCGGCGCTACCGCAGAACTGTTTGCCCAGTTGGCTGAGGAGCTGTCCGGCGACGGCGGTAGCGCGTCCAACGGCGGCCTGTACAGCGACTTGAGCAAGAACACCAACTTTGTGCCGGAGTTCTTGGATTGGTGCTTTGCCGATGGCCGCAAACAGGGTGACGCCGGTGTGATCGACAGCACCTACGGCAGCCACGTCATGTATCTGGACAGCTTTGGTGATCCCTATTGGAAGACGATGGCAGAGACCTCGCTGAAGAATGGAGATTACAGCGACTGGCTGGCTGAGCAGACCGCTGCGGAAACGGTTACGGAAGGCTCCGGCATGAAGTACGTCGGCTTCTGATTACCATGATGTATGACAAGGGACCGGCACGCCGCCGGTCCCTTGCTGTGTAATAAAGAGGAAAACCATGTACGAAGAGTTTTTGAGAACGGAAATGATGCTGGGCGGGGAAGCACTGGGCCGGCTGCGCCGCTGCCATGTGGCCGTATTCGGCTTGGGCGGTGTTGGCAGCTATGCGGCCGAGGCGCTGTGCCGCGCCGGGATCGGAGAGCTGACGCTGATTGACGGTGATACCCTCTCCGTCAGCAACATCAACCGCCAGCTGTATGCGCTCCACTCCACGGTGGGTATGGCCAAAGCGGAGGCTGCCGCCGCGCGCTGCCGTGATATCTGCCCTGAGACAAGGGTGCATCCCCTTGTGGGACTCTATGATGCGGCGCACCGCCAGGATTTCTTTGGGGCGCAGTATGACTATATAGTAGACGCCATCGATCTGGTCAGCTGTAAGCTGGACCTGATCGAGCAGGCACGGCTGCGCCGGATTCCCATTATCACGGCGCTGGGAACCGGCAATAAATTGCAGCCTGAGCTGCTGACGGTTACAGATATCTCCAAAACCTCCGGTTGCCCCTTGGCAAGAGTAATGCGCAAGGAGCTGCGGCAGCGGGGGATTCACCACCTGAAGGTGGTGTTCAGCCCCGAGCAGCCAAGTGAAACGCAGCAGCTGGAAGCGCCGCCGCCCGGACGGCGCAGCGTACCGGCCAGTGTGTCATGGGTGCCTTCGGTGGCGGGACTGCTGATGGCGGGTGCGGTTGTACAGGATCTGATGGAAGATGGAGGGTTGATCCCATGATTTTATTGGGTACGATGATAAATGGTATTGCCATTGTTGCAGGCGGCGTGCTGGGTATGCTGGTCGGCAAACTGCTGCCGGAGCGGCTGCGCAGCTCATTGATGTCTGCGCTGGCGTTGGTGGTGATCGGCATCGCGGTGCCGGGACTTATGAAGGATGTCAATTCGCTGGTTCCCATTCTCTCCATGGTCATAGGCACGATTATCGGCGAAATGCTGAATATCGAAGGGGCAATGAATCGGTTGGGAGAAGCGATGCAGCGGCGCTTTTCCGGGGCGCCGGTCACAGAAGGGTTTGTGACCGGGTCACTGGTGTTTGCGGTGGGTGCAATGGCCATTATGGGCGCGCTGGAGAGCGGCTTGCAGCAGCAGCACACCATCCTTATCTCAAAATCGGTCATTGACGGTGTGTCGGCGCTGGTATTTGCCTCAACGATGGGGCTGGGCGTGGCGCTGTCGGCGGTTACGGTAGTTGTGCTGGAAGGCTCCGTCGCGTTGCTGGCTTCCGTGATTGCTCCCTACCTGGGAGATATGGTCGTGAACAGTATTACGGTGGTTGGCTCGCTGCTGATCGTGGCCATTGGCCTGAATGTGATGGGTGTGACCAAGCTGCGGATCTTGAATATGGTCCCGGCAGTTTTCCTGCCGATTCTGTTGTGTCAGTTCATGTAAATGCGTTTTATGGTAAAAGGAGGATGTTCTCATGACCTATGGCTTTATCGGAACCGGAAACATGGGCGGCGCATTGGCCAAAGCCGCCGCCAAAGCGGTGGAGGCGCCCGACAGCATTGTACTGGCAAACCGCTCGCCGGAAAAGGCGGCCAGACTGGCGGCCGAGATTGGCGCTGCGATAGCGGACAATGAGACGATTGCCCGTGAGTGCGATTATATCCTGCTGGGGGTCAAGCCCCAGATGATGGGCGACATGCTGGCAGAGATTGCGCCCGTTCTGCGGCAGCGCACAACACCCTTTGTCCTGCTGAGCATGGCGGCCGGTCTGACCATGGCGCGAATCCGCGAGATGGCAGGCGGCGACTACCCGGTTATCCGTATTATGCCCAATACCGCCGTAGAGGTGGGAGAGGGCGTGACCATGTATTGCTGCACGGACCATGTGACGCAGGCCCAGCGTCAGGGCTTTGTCTCCTTGCTGCGGTTTTCAGGCATGCTGGAGGAGACGGAGGAAAAGCTGTTGGATGCAGGCAGCGCAGTGGCCGGCTGCGGCGGCGCCTTTGTCTGCCTCATGCTGGAGGCGCTGGCGGATGGCGGCGTATACGCCGGACTTCCCCGGGCCACGGCCCAGCGTTATGCCGCGCAGATGCTGTTGGGCACGGCAAAGCTGGCACTGGAAAAGGGCGAGCATACCGGTGCGATGAAGGATGCGATCTGCTCTCCCGGCGGCACGACGATTGCAGGTGTACGGGTGCTGGAGCAGCGTGGGTTCCGCGCTGCGGCAATGGATGCGGTGATTGCCGCCTACGAGCGGACAAGTCAGCTGAAATAAAATAGATAGGCAAAAGAATTGACCCGATACCTTTTGGTATCGGGTCAATTTTTGCTGTTTTGAGAAGCGATGCCGGGCAGCGGTCAGAAAATAAGGTCGTCCAGCTCCATGGTGGCAAAGCCGTTAAGGGTCATATCACCGCGGATACCGGCCAGATATTCATAGTAGCCCTGCGCGCCGATCATGGCGCCGTTGTCGCCGCACCACTTCAGCGGCGGCAGATAAAGCTGAACGCCGCGGTCGTCGCACAGGCTTTGCAGGTTGGCGCGGATAAAGGAATTGGCGGCCACACCGCCGGCTGCTACCAGCTTGCTGTGGCCTGTTTGCGTCAGTGCCAGCGCGGCGCGCTCCGTCAGCTCGTCGCTGACGGCTTGCGTGAAATCACGGGCCAGCGCGGCGGCATTCAGCGCCTCGCCCTTTTGCTGGGCATTGTGTACCAGATTGACCACAGCCGTTTTCAGCCCGGAAAAGCTCATATCCAGCGGTGAACCATCCACGTGCGCCCGTGGCAGGGCGTATACGCCGCCCGAAGATTGCTGGGCCAGCAGGTCCATGGGCTTGCCGCCGGGATAGGGCAGGCCGAGAACGCGGGCCGCCTTGTCGAAGCATTCACCGGCGGCATCATCGCGGGTAGCGCCAAGAACGCGCATATCCGTATAATCCCGCACATCCACCAGCAGCGTATTACCACCGGAGATGGCCAACGCCAGAAATGGCGGCTTCAACTCCGGGAAAGCCAGATAATTGGCGGCAATATGTCCCCGTACATGGTGTACCGGCACCAGTGGAACGTCCAAGGCCCATGCGGCAGATTTGGCAAAGCTGACGCCCACCAGCACGGCGCCGATGAGACCGGGGGCATAGGTGACGGCCACCGCGTCAATGTCCTTCTTGCTGAGTCCGGCATCCAGCAGCGCCTGATCGGTCAGACCGGCAATCGCCTCTACATGCTTGCGTGAGGCAATTTCCGGAACCACGCCCCCGTAGAGGGCGTGCATATCCGCCTGAGAGAGGATGGCGTCGGACAGCACCTGGCGGCCATCGCGCACCACCGCCACGGCGGTCTCGTCACAAGAGGATTCAAAAGCCAGTATGTTCATATTGCCGCCTCCCCATCAAAATCCCGCGTCAGGATCAGAGCATCCTCCTTGGGTAAATCGTAGTAGTTGCGCCGCCGGCCCCGCTCAGTAAAGCCGAAGGACTGGTAAAGGGCGATAGCCGCCGTGTTGCTGGGACGGACCTCCAGCGTCAGAAACGCCAGGTGCCGTCCTGCGGCAAAGTCACAGAAAACCTTTAGAAGTCCGGCGGCGATGCCCTGACGGCGGTACTCCGGGAAAACTGCCACATTGGTGATATACCCCTCGTCCGCCGCTACCAGCAGCCCGGCATAGCCAACGACCTTTCCGGTTGCGGCATCCAGCGCCGTGAGAAACGCGGCACACTGATTTTCCAGCTCCTCGGCCAGCATACTGCGGGACCAGGGCCGTGAAAAGCACACCTTTTCCAACGCTGCCACCGAATCAAGATGGTCGGCGTTCATGGGTACAATTGCGATTTTTCTTTTTTCCATGTGCAACTCCTTATCCCGTTAACCCTTGGCTTCCAGCCAATTTTTGCCGCTGTGAGCCTCGGCGATCAGGGGGACGGACAGCGCCGCCACCTGCTCCATTTCCTGCCGCAGCAGCATTTCTACCGTCTCGCGTTCTGCCTCGGGACACTCCACGATCAGCTCATCGTGTACCTGCATGATCAGCCTTGCGGCCAGACCCTCGCGGCGGATACGCTCATCCACCCGCAGCATGGCCAGCTTCATCACGTCTGCCGCCGTGCCCTGAATGGGCATGTTCAGCGCCACACGCTCACCGAAGGAGCGCTGGACGAAATTGGATGAGCGCAGCTCCGGAAGGGCGCGGCGGCGATGGTACAGCGTTTCCACATAACCTTGCTCCCTGGCCTGTGCCACTATATCGGACATGTATTGCCGCACGCCGGGATAAGTGGCAAAATACCGTTCCATATAATCCTTGGCCTCAGGTACCGTTACATGAATGTCCTGACTGAGGGAAAAAGCGGACATGCCATAGACAATGCCGAAATTCACCGCTTTGGCCCGGGAGCGCATCTGATGGGTGACCTCCTGCTCCGGCACATGGAACACGCGGGCGGCGGTAACGGTATGGAAATCGGCATGGTCACGGAAAGCCTGCTGCATGGCGGCGTCACCGGCCATATGCGCCAGCAGCCGCAGTTCGATCTGAGAGTAATCCGCGTCCACCAGCACATGCCCCTCTGCGGGGATAAACAGGCGGCGGATCTCACTGCCAAGCTCAGTGCGGGCGGGAATATTTTGCAGGTTCGGCTCTGTGGAGCTGAGGCGTCCTGTGGCCGTAACCGTCATCTGGAAGCTGGTGCGCACACGGCCATCCGGCGACACGGCGCGCAGCAGCCCATCGGCATAGGTGGATTTCAGCTTTGTATATTGCCGGTAGGTCAGCACGCTCTCCACGATCGGCGCTTCATACCGCAGCTTTTCCAATACCTCGGCGCTGGTGGACCATCCGGTTTTGGTTTTCTTTCCGTGGGGCAGCTGCAGCTTCTCGAAGAGGATCACACCCAACTGCTTGGGAGAATTGATATTGAATTCCTCACCCGCCATGTCATAGATGGACTGCTCCAACGCAGTGATGCGCTGCTGCAAGCCTTCACCAAACCGGGCCAGCGCCGCGCTGTCGATGCGGAAACCGCTCCGCTCCATCTCGGCCAGCACCCGGCACAGGGGAAGCTCCATCTCGTGGAGCAGCGCCGTCATATTCAACGCCTCCAGCTTGGGGGCCAGCACGTCATATAGGGCGGCGATGGCGCTGGTATAGCTGCAAAGCGCCGCCTCCGCCGCGGCGTTGTTGCCCAGCGGCGAGAAGGCATTCTCCTCCAGATGTGCCGGGGCGGGCAGCTCTGCGCCGCAATAGGCGACAAACAGCCGCTGGAGGTCATAGCCGCCGGCGGTAGCATCCAGCAGGTAAGCGGCCAGCGCCGTATCGAAAGAAAAGCCCTCGGCAGGAAGTCCGCGCTCCAGCAGTGTGCGGGTCATATCCTTGACATTGTGGGCAATCTTGCGGATATCAGCGGAAAACAGCTGCCGCAGCAGATACTCCCAGTCGCCGCCAAAGCAATCCGACCGTAAAATGGCGCTCAGCGAGTCATGCTCATCTGCGTCACATGTCACCGCCAGCACGCTCAGGTCGGCAAGAGCGTATACCGCTACATGGGAGGCCGTGCGCCACAGTGTCAACAGGCGCACAGCATCCTCATCGGTTTGGGCGGTCTCCACGGTGGTCACATGGGCCTCCTCGCGGGTGGCTATTTCCGGTACGGAGGGGGAGGGCGTCAGGTTATATTTTTTAATGAGCTTGGTAAACTCCAGCTTCACGAACAGGTCATAAAGCTCGGGGCGGAAAGGCTGACGCAGCGCGTCCTCCGGGTCAAATTCCAGCGGTGCATCGGTGACGATGGTGGCCAACCAATAGCTGCGCCGTGCGGCCTGCTCACCCTCTGCCAGCTTCCGCAGTGCGGCGGGCTTGGCCTCTACATCCGGCATGGCGGCATACAGCGCATCAATGCTGCCGTAGCGCTGTACCAGCGCCATGGCGGTTTTTTCCCCGATGCCGGGCACACCGGGTATGTTGTCGCTGCTGTCGCCCATCAACGCCTTCAGGTCGATCATGTGGATGGGGGAAAAGCCGTACTGTGCCTGAAATGCCTCCTGCGTCATATCAGCGGTAGCGGTCTGCCCCATGCGGGAGGTTACCAGCTTGACACGGGTATGGTCTGTAATCAGCTGAAGACTGTCCTTGTCGCCGGTAACGACCACGCATTCCCAGCCGCGCTGCTGGCAGCGGCGGGAAATGGTACCCAGCAGGTCGTCGGCCTCATACCCCACCAACTCATAGCAGGGGATGGCCATAGCGGAGAGCACCTGCTTCATGACAGGCATCTGCTGGGCAAGCTCATCGGGCATGCCCTTGCGCGTGGCCTTGTAGTTGGCGTCCGCCTGATGGCGGAAGGTAGGCTCGCGCCGGTCAAAGGCTACACACAGCGCCTCCGGCTGCTCCTCGTCCACAAAGCGCTGTAGCATATTGAGAAAACCAAAGACGGCGTTGGTATTCAGTCCCTCGCGGGTGGTCAGGGGCTTCACGCCGTAAAAGGCGCGGTTGATGATACTGTTGCCGTCAAGAACCATCAGTTTCATGGTGGCATCTCCTTGTGGAAAAAATTATAATAGCATTTTATTATAGACCATTTTTCGGCAAAATACAACCATTCCGCTTGACAGTTTTGGCTTTTGTGATAGACTGAATAAATGCGTTTTTGTTTGTTTGCCATGGCTTGCGCTGCAGTGGGGCCATTGGTGATGATTGCCGCGGCATCGCGGTATTTTGAGAGGGAGGTTTCTAAAGGATGATCGGTTCATTTTTGACAGTGGGGCAGCAGGTGCTGTTCCTGTTTGCTTTGATGGCGGTGGGTTTCATTTTGGGTAAGACCCACCTGATGGATGACAGGGGAAGCCTTGCCATGACCAATCTTGTCATGTACGCAGTGTCTCCGGCCATGATGGTGGTGGCGTTTCAACGGGATAAAAACGCGCAGGATCTGCATAATTTTGCCACCTGTCTGCTGCTGGCGGTGCTGGTTCACGGCGCGGCGATTTTGCTGGCCATACTTTTTTTACGGGGCAAGGACGTGCCGTGCCGGGTGCTGCGCTTCGGCGTCGTTTTTCCCAACTGTGCTTTTATGGGATATCCGCTGATGATGGCGCTTCTGGGCAGCATTGGCATATTTTATGGCTCGGCCTATGTGATGGTGTTTACGGTGCTCAGCTGGTCGTTGGGTATTTACATGCTGACCGGCGACGCCGGCAAGCTGCGGCCTAAAGCATTGGTCCTGAATGCAGGCATTCTCAGCGTGGTGGTGGCAATGGCGCTATATCTGTGTTCGGTGCGGCTGCCGACGCTGGTTATGACGCCGCTTCGGTATCTGGCGGATATGAATACCCCTTTGCCCAATGTGGTGGTGGGCTATCAGCTGAGCCACGTAAATTTCCGGCAGGCCTTCAAGGACAAGCGCTCTTGGCTGGCGCTGGTGCTGCGTCTGGCGGTGATTCCGCTGGTGACGATTGCGCTTTGTTATGCGCTGCGCGCAAGCGGCGAGGTGGCATTGGTAACGGTTATTGCGGCCAGTACGCCTCCGGCGGCTCTGTTGGGGATGTTCGCCCAGAAGTTTGAAAGTGATACAAAGCTGGCATCCAGCGTGGTTTCCGTTTTTACGGCCATCTCTGTGCTTACGATTCCGTTGGTGGTAGGCTTGGCGCAGCATCTGCTGGGGTGAAAATACTGCGAAATGGAGAATTTTCGCGGCCATCGTGAAACGGCGGCTATTTGCATTATGTAAACTAATAGCCGCTGTTGAAAAGCTGAAAAACGGCGTTTGCGGGTTTTCCAAAAAGAGGGAAAATAGCGGAAAACACCAGTTTTTACAGTGTGAAAACGGTGTGTGGAAAAAGGTGTGGAAAGTGTGGATAACTCCTTGTAGAGATTCTGTATACATGAATTATGTAAACCACATGTAAAGGGGATGACCTGTCGGAAAAAGGTGGAAAAGTACGAGAATCGGGCGGGTTTTGACGATGGGTCCCTATTTTGCACCGTTAGTAAAATTGCCGAAAGAAACGGGATGAGGCGGAAAGACCGACGAAAAAGGGCGTTGCATTTTCCTGCTGCGGGAAATGATTACGTTATGTATTTTCTCTTGAAGAAGCAAGGAAAAGGATGAGAAAATAGGAGTTGACGAGCGGCGCGATCTGTGGTAAAATACACCTTGGCTTTGAATTGAGGGAAATACTCTCAGCAGGAAGCAAAAAGGAACACAGATGCTTGTGTGGCTCAGCTGGCAGAGCAGCTCACTCGTAATGAGCAGGTCGCCGGTTCGAATCCGGCCACAAGC
>CAKTGD010000048.1 GCA_934561335.1 uncultured Oscillospiraceae bacterium | reverse complement strand
GTCAAAACAACACGGCTTACGGCAGGTCTCCACACTGCCGCACCGCAGGCCTGCGGTATTCCTCCTTTTTGATCTGGATCCGAAAACTGTGGTATGGAATACATTTAGAGTCGCACTGATTGGCTAACGGGATATTTTACCCCTGTAACTGCGGTTATACCTAATTTATGTGCGATCCTGATTTACCACTCTTTCAGAAAACAGTCTGTCTGCGATTGCCCTTGGATGCCTCACGACACCGCGGTGGAGGCGGCACTCTGTATCAAAATTGGACGCTTTGATAGCTGCGACGGCTGCAATCACAATAGGCCACAGAAAGGCTGCAATCAAGCCAACTCCTGCTCTCAAAGTGTCTCCGCATCCGCAGGCACAGCTTGGTACATACCCGCATATTTCTCTGCGAGATACCACAGGCTCCTCGCGGTCCCATGGCGGATATGACCTCTGGTAACGCAGATTGTAATGATGCCGTCTCCCCTAATAAACTCAATTAAAGATTGTACCCCTTTTCGTGGAGGTAGAGATTCAGGGCCAATGTCCAGTCTGTCTGAATCGCATTGAACCCCCGCTCTATCAACCAGCCCCAGCCCTTGTCTGGATCGCCGAGAATCGACGTGTCATCATCGTGGCCACCGGACAACAGAATGTTGCGGTCGAGCACAGCGCCTTTCATACGGGACTGTCCCCACTTCCGGAACTCCGCCTCTACGTCTTCCAGAGGGTTGGCCAACGTCAGCGAACTGATCAAGCGCACCAATCCTTTTTCTTTCAGCTTTTCCAGATAAGCGGCATCCATAATCGGGGCATCTTCACGATATCCGATGACCTCAACGGCCACCATGTTTAAATCGTATTGTTCCGCTAGAGTCACTTCTTCCGGATACCATACGATCGGCATATACAAAAACGGTTCGCTCTGATCGGCCATGTGCTGGAGATACCGCTTCTCGGGCGGACTCTTGAAAATGATCTGGTTTGCCATCCCATGGCGGAGAACAGCCTTGAAGATCGAGTCCCAAGAATTCCATCCCCGATCGATATTGATGAGGCAACGTCCCTTCAGGTGTTCCAAGACCTCATCTAAGGTATTGATCGGATGATCGATACGGGTGTTGTTTTTGTTGAGATAGCGAAGTTTCCGTATTTCCGGTGTATGCATATGGATGATGCTCTCTTGCTGCCCCAGCACAACTGGCTCCATGCCATCGTGGAGCACAAAAAGATCTCCATCCAGAGAGGCACACACATCTACCTCCACAATATCTGCGCCCTGGTGAATAGCGGCATCGTAACTCTCTATGGTATTGTCCACGATATTTGCACAAGAAACACCCCGGTGAGCCATTATTAGCACATTTTTGTGTTCCAGTGCCGCCAGTAGACCATCGTTATATTTGTTACCTTTCATTTTTTACCTCCATGTTTAACCCTTTACAGAGCCAGACATTAGTCCTTCTACGATTTTCTTCTGCGCAATTAGGAAGAAGATGATTGTAGGAATCAGGATCAATACCAATCCAGCCAAAGCCACGTCCCACATTGTGAAATACTCCATAAACATGGAACGCATAGTCAGTTGAAGGGTATAGAGTTTACTACTTCTGCCCAACATCAGCTGTGGCATCAGGTAGTCATTCCAAAACCAAAACGTGTTCATAATTGTAAAGGTGATCACGATCGGCTTCAGCAGAGGAAATACGATTTGCCAGAACAGACGTAAACGACTGCATCCATCAATAGTGGCGGATTCTTCTAACTCATACGGAATGTTCAGCACGGCACCGTACGTCAAGAATACGACTGTGGATGCACCCAATCCCCAATAGCAAACACCCAGTCCTAACAAACTGCGGTTCAAATGACACATGCTGGTCACCCGCATGATGGGGATCATACATGCTTCAAAAGGAATCGCCATTGCCCCTAAAAACAGGATATAGAGAAAGCGATTGAGTCTGGTTCTGTGCCTTGCAAGCCAATATCCAGTCATCGTGCCAAAGACGATGAGGCCCGCATTGCCAAGGATCGTCACGATCAGCGTATTTAAGAATGCATGGGGGTAGTCCAGAATCTTCCAAGCACGGATGTAATTATCCAAGCTGAATGATGCCGGCAGGCCCAAGATGTTTTGCGCGATCTCCAGTAAGGACTTGAAAGAATTCAGTACAATCAGGCAGAAGGGGAGCAACACGAAAATCAAGAGAAGTAAGAAAGCCAAAGAAAGCGCATTGTTATAGCGTTTAGTCTTCATCGCGCATCTGCCTCCCCCTTACCAGTCAAATACAGTTGCAAGGCTGTAAACAGGATCACAAATATCGTAAAAATAAGCGACTTTGCCGATCCATATCCCATGCTATTCTCAGTAAACGCCGTCTTATAAATGTTCATGGCGATTCCTTCGGAAGATCCCCAGGGGCCACCGTTCGTCAACGCCATATTGACGGTATAGATTTTGAAGCTATTTACAATGCTCAAAAACAGACACCGGGTAAACGTATTTCGCATGAGAGGAATGATGACGTGGAATAACGTCTGACGGGCATTTGCTCCGTCCACTTTGGCGGATTCCAGGCAATCACCGGGCAAGGCTGTAAAGCCCGCAATGTACAGCAGCATATAGTAGCCGACAAACGACCACGCCTGTACAATGCATAATCCCCAGAATGCAGTAGCAGGTGTTCCTAGCCACATCAGTTTGAAAAATCTGATTCCACTCATCTCGCCAATGGCGGGAAATACTTTCAGAAAAACAAACTGCCAAATAAAGCCCAAGACCAATCCGCCGATCACGTTCGGCAGATAAAAGCCTGCGCGCAAGAAGCCACGCGCTTTTAATGGCTTTACCAAAAAATAGGCCAGGAAAAAGCCAAACAGGTTTGCAGAAATGACCGCCACCAAACACTGCGCCAGAGTAAATCGGAGGGAATACCAAAATTGCGTGTCACCCAACAGCCTAATGAAGTTTTGAACACCATTGAACTTTACGATGCCCGAAATTCCATTCCAGTCAGTAAACGCGTATCCAATGCTGAGAAAAAAGGGAATGATTTTCATGAGCAGAAACATCACGGTGATGACACCGCAAAATACCAACTCATAGATCCAAAAATTCCACTGTTTTTTTGATGAACTTCGGTTTTTACGGTCCATGGAAATTCCTCCCATCAAAAGAATTGCAGTCGTACTAAGCTAGAGTTTTCAGATGGTAGGACAAACCAATCACATGAACTCCAACGATCTCTATGCAGCATGCTGCCGATCTCCATGCAGCATGCTGCATAAGCTAAGAACGTCACCCTGCTAAGATCCGCTGCACAACCGGGTATCAGCCGTTCTGAATGTTTTTCGCAACCTCATTCAAGAGACCATTGCGATCAATGACCTGGGCAATGTACTTCTGGAGGCTATTTGCGCAGTTAGCTATAACGGAGTCTGGCATATTTCTGAAATTGTTTGCTCCATAGCCGTTTGCGCTCAGTTCGCGTCCTTGAACGGCCAGTGCCCCCACGTCTTCGGCGCTCATCTCATAATCCGTGCGCAAAACTACGGTATTACAGTCTTTAACCAGAATATCCGTGCCTTCGTCGGAGCCCAACAGCCAATCCACGAAGACTTTTGCTGCCTCCACGTTTTCAGTGTTCATAATGCTCAGGCCCTGGGTACTGACACCAATTTTGTTCTCATTCGGGTTGCTGGAATACGGATATACTCCCAGCCGCAAATTCTGCTCCATCTCAGGATTGGTTGCTCGCAAGGCTGGAGTCACCCAGGAACCGTCGTGACCATACCAAGCATACTCACCGGCGTACATGGCATTTCGCTCCGTAGTGTTGTCGGTATTCAAAGCGTCGGCATTACCATATTGCCGAACGGCATCAATATAATCCAAAAACATTCCCCAATCTTTGTCGCTCGTCAGATCGACTGTGCCGCTCTGGATACCCTGGTAATAGCTCAAGCTGTTGTCCTTTGCTCCAAAAATCGGTGCCGTCATGTGTGCGATCATAGCAGTCGCACCCTTCCAGGGGGAAATACCTGTGGGCAGTCCGGCAGCAATCAGCGCCTTATTCAACGCTACAAACTCATCAATCGTCTTTGGGGCGTCGCTAAAGCCAACTTGCTCCAGATATGTCATATTGTAAATGACGCCGTGATATTCTGCGAACAGCGGGACTCCGTAGTGGGCCCCGTCCTCATAATACGCATTCGTGATCTCCGGGTCCATTTTATCGAAGCATTCCAGATCGCTGATGTCCACTAAATACTCTTTCCAGAGGTCGATCGTCAATCCCGGAATCGTCTGAATCACATCGGGCAGATCGCCAGTAGTGACATAGGTTTTGAGCAAATTGTAATAATCCGTAGCCTCCGTGATGTCAACATTCAATACATACCCAGGGTGTGAAGCCTCAAAAGCCTCCTTGATCCGGTCCCAATTCCATTCTCGCTTTTTCGTAAAAACGTGCACGACCTTCTCTGAAGCATTCCCATCAGAAGCCGGTGTCTTCGTATCTTCTACCTGTCCACACGCTGCCAGGCCCAACACCATCAGGCAAGCAAGGGTTCCCGCAAAAAAACGTCTCATCATAATACTAAGTAACTCCTTTCTGCTCCTTGTAAATGTTGTGTTTTGAAAATGCTCGTTTACGTGCTTTGTCATCACCTAACCGAGCTAAGCTCCATGGTTAAGTATAAAAGTTGAATGTAAACTGTGCGACCCAAACTATGTAAGATTTGGGTCAATCATAAAAGTTGTGGGATGAAGGATTTCTGATGTAGGGTTTGCAGCTGTCATCGAACAACTTCAAGAAGAAGTGATCGTCATCTGCTTATCCGTGCGCCCATCATATCATATTTGGCTTCGCTTCTAAGTAACTCCTTTCTGCTCCTTGTAAATGTTGTGTTTTGGAAATGCCCGTTTACGCGCTTCGGCGCCATCTAACCAAACAAAAGTTCATGATGGCTCTTTGTCCCGAAAATGCCTGCTGATGCTGTCCTTAGTCACTCCTTTCTTCCCCAATCATTTAAGTAAAACTTGCACACGTTTGCAAATTTTACAAAAAACAACTTCCTTCAATCTGCTCATTATTTGATACGTTCTAAGTAGTTTTCCGGATAATCATTCTGGATGAGATCTCAATGCTCTTCCGCTCCGCATTGGGATTTCTACGACGCCACAGAACAAGGTCCACAGCAGCCTTCCCCAACTCCTTTTTGGGCGGAGTGATCGTTGTAAGATCGATTTGCGGAAGCGCTGATATTTGCAAATCATCAAAGCCGATCACCAAGATATCCTTGCCGACCGTATAGCCGCTCTTCGCAATGCCATCCAGTACGCCGATCGCCAACTGATCGTTGAATGCAATAATTCCATCTGGTCGTGGTACACGGTTCAAAAGCATCCTGACCTCGTCCCTGCCTTCCGGAAATTGCAGGCTCTCTGCCTGAATTGCAATCGATCTAGCTAAAAGATCATGGCGTTCCGATGCCCTATGAAATCCTTCCAATCGATCCCGAGAAGAGTAATTGGAGATCTTACGACCAAGATAGGCCAGGTTTCTGCACCCGCGGCTAATTAGATATTCTGTCGCATCCATAGCCGCCTTAATGTTGTCCATAACCACATAATCAATATACTTTTCTTCTGTTCTAGTCCCCAAAAATACCGTGGGGACTTCCATCGAACGAAAAATCACATGGCTGCGGTCGCATACCGGCATCACAATAATGCCAGCCACATTTTTTGCTAGGAGGGAGTCTTTCGCCGCAGCCTCTTTTACTATGTCCCAGTCAGTGTTGGAAATAAGCACCTGATATCCCAGGCCATTGGCATAATCCTGCACGCTCTTTGTGATCTCAGAGTAATGCGGATTCGATACATCGGGGATGATCATTCCGATGGTATCCTTTTCCTTTGTCACCAACTGCCGGGCAATGTTGTGCGGTGTATATCCCAGAGCCCTTGCTGTTGCTAAAATATGGTCATTTTTTGCGTTCTGTCGGACGTTCTTCTTGTTCAAGACTCTAGAAACAGTGGAATAAGAAACATCGCAGACGCGTGCGATATCTTTGATTGTAACAGACATATCCACAGCCCATTTCCATAAAAGCAATAAATGTTTTGATACGTTCATTATAACATTGCGGTTCAAATTGACAACGCGCTTTCAAGAGATTTTTTATGGGTACAGATTTCTTGTCACGTTATGCAAAAGGAGCTGGGCCCTATTGGTTAAAACTGATTACAAACTTGCAAACGTTTGCAAGTTTTGCTGTCAAATTGCACAAATGTGTCTGCCTGGTTTGAAGAATAATTCGTCGGTGTTTCTAATGATACCACAGCGGAATGCAACTTTCCTGATGGAGATCTTCTTCCGACCGCCGTCCCAACTGATCAGAGTCACGGGACTCTCTGCCTGCCCAGTACTTCTGTAGCATCCAGGACCAGCACGGCTATGTACATTCGCACCTCGCCGTGGACAGCAGCCGCAGGCATCAGCAGATGATGTCTTTGATGAAAAATCCAAACACATTCCCGTCGGGGAATGAGTTCGGATTTTATATATTATATAGGAAAGGACCGCGTGATTTCATCTGTGGTTTTCCAAAACCGTATTATTCGACAGCAGGCCATTTGGCATTGTACCTCAAGCCACCATTCGTATGAATGATGACTGACTTGTTTTTCGTGACAAAGAACCCCGCCGGTTATGCCGGAGAGGAGAAAAGTAACCGTAAAAGCTAATGGCGTATAGGCACCAATGAGATAAGAGTAGTGTGACCTTCAATGATATACGCCCCTTGATGAAACAGTGAATTTGTTTTTAAGGGGGAGCATATTACATTGCCAATCTGCGAGGGGCTTGTAAAAAACTGTATCACAAGGCGGGGCTATATGGGCTGATGAGGTCTAAATCTTAGACCCTGTTGCAAAAATTGTTGCAACAGGTCAAAAATCAGAGGCGGCAATCGTTTGTGGTGCAACGGATAGAGGCCTGCTGTGGCAAATTCCTTGACGTGCAGGGGGCGCATATTTGAGTTCGGAATCCATCCTCCGAATAAAACCCAAAGCGCCGCAGGAAATTGAGAGATCCGTTATAGATTCAAGACTGGTTTTGCCTGTTCATCCTCCTTGTTGGGCGGGAACGTGATTGCAATGAAGCGTGTATGTTGGTTGGATGTATATCGGCCGAGAAATGATCTGCAACATCAAGGGGAAGCGAGTTAAAATTATAGAACTGCTTGAACAATTTACAGCATATTGCTATAATGCGAATAAAGCATTTGCTTGAGTGAGTCTATCGAAGGGTGGAAAAGGTAATGGCACAGAACGAAGTTATTGAAGCAAGCTGTATCAGACTGACCTCTGATCTTGGCGCGAAATATGCAATCCTCCCAGGCGATCCGGCGCGGGTGGAGGTTATTGCCCGGTATTTGGACAACCCTAAATTTATTAAAACCCAGAGAGAGTATACTAGTTGGGAAGGCTATCTGGATGGGGAAAAAATCTTGGTCATATCTACCGGCATGGGCGGCCCATCTACGGCTATGTGTGTAGAGGATCTGTATCAGATCGGTGTACACACCATCATCCGTATTGGCACTTGCGGTGGGATGCAGCTCAATGTAGAAAGTGGCGATTTGATTTTGCCGACCGGCGCTATTCGTCAAGACGGAACGACGTTGGAATATGTAAACATCGAATATCCCGCGGTCTCTGACTTTGATGTGACATTGGCACTGCGTAACGCTGCTCAAAAACAAGGCTTCCGCTATCACACCGGTGTAGTACAGAGCAAGTCCTCTTTTTATGGGCAGCACGATCCCATGCGAATGCCTTGTGGAATCGAACTGAAAAACAAATACGATTCCTGGATCAAGGCGGGAGCGTTGGGCTCTGAGATGGAGTGTTCGACGGCGTTTACAGTAGCAGGCATCTTGCGTATGCGCGCTGGAGCGGTATTGTTGGCGATCTGGAATCAGGAGCGAGCGGCCGCAGGATTGAGCAATCCCACGGTACGAGATATGGATAAGCCGATCAAGACCACGATCGAGGCTCTGAGGGAACTTATTAAAGCAGATAAAGCTGCGGGCAAATAAAGAAAGCATTGGGACACTGGCGTAAAGGATTACAAGTTTGGCGCGGTACAGTAGATATGCAAAAAACAAAGTAGAGCGGTTGTAGCATAACTGCCCAATATAGCGTAGGATTGCGGGAATTATTCCGCAATGTGAGATAATGATCCTGAGGATTCTCGAGAAAACCCCGAGCGTTCTCAGGATCATTTTATGCGAAGGTGTCATCAAGGAAAGCCAATTTGGTGTCCCATCATGCTACATCCCTCCTATTGCTATTTTACCACAGAGAGGATTTGCGCGTCACTTTGTCAACAGGTCCGTTATTGTACCGGATCACTTGATTGTCTCTTTTCAGAATGTTGGTCATAGCTTTGACCAACCAGGGGCTGCAAATTATGTTTTTCCAATTTACGAAACCTGCTTTAAAACATTCCTGTTAGAGTTGCTTAACTTGATTTATAGGAAGAAAAGTGTGCGAGACATGAACGAAAATGTTGAAAACGGCGGCGGAATTTGTGGTTTTCCTATAAAACAAAAAATTAACAGTCAAAACAGAAAAATAATGGAGAAAATAAAGACAAAAATAGCAGATTGCACATACTACGAGGTGGAGAAAATGCCGAAACCGCTTGTGTTAAGTTGTGATTTGTTGACAACATTAGATAAAACTGCTAATGTACTAATTAAACTTGATGAAAAAAGTAGAAGTTATGAGGAATGTGTTGAAAAACGGTTTTCTCAAAAGTTGACACGCAGAAAGGATGCGCAGGGCGAAAATCCCGATATGCCTGAAACCGTTGGCGCAGCAGGAGTTTTCTGCTGTGAGGATCGTTTGCGCGGAGCTACGATCAGAGGATCACTTTTATGTTTTGGGCCTGACAATAGGTGGTCCATTCTGCGGAGAGTGGTTCATCGGTGATAATGGTATCGATCAGTTCCAGACCATTGAAGCGGATATTGGCACTTTCGTCAAACTTGGTGTGATCCATGATGAGGAAACGTTGCCGCGCGTGCTTGAGCATGGTTTCCCGCACACGGGCTTCATTGAGGTAGTTATCCGACAACCCTTCGGACAATGTGACTTTAGGACAACTGATAAAAGCGCAGTCTGCATAATAGGTAGCTAAAATGTCTGTGGTGTGATAGCCCACAAAGGACTGCGTGCGGGTGCGGAGGCTTCCACCGAGACAAATCAGATTGATATGGCTGTTAGGCTCTGTACAAAGGCTGCAAATCAACATGGAGTTTGTTACGATGGTCAAACTCAGCTTGCTGTCCAACAACAGGCCGGCCAGAGTCAGGCATGTTGTGCTGGAGTCCAGAAAGACCACATCTCTGTCGTGGACGAACTCTATGGCTTTCCGGGATATCTGGCTTTTTTCCTTTTGATAAAGTGTTTTCCGTAGAGGTGAGGCATACGTCTTATCGTACTTATCGGAGAGATAGGCGCCGCCGCGAATGCGGTTCAGCCTTCCAAGGGTCTCTAACTCTCGCAAATCCCGACGCACAGTTTCGTCACTGCACTCCAGCATTTGGCTGAGCGTTGGAATGTCCAAGCTGCCCTTTTCCTTGAGCTCTTCTTCAATACGGGAAAAACGTTCAATTTTCAGCATCGCATATCCCCCTTATCAAATTTACCCATGTTTGGCTATTTGCAACATTATAAAATGAAATTCAACAGAATTCAACAAATACTCGCTTGCTTGAATTGATAGATGAGGTATTCACTATGTCTGATTACAGCGCATTTTTTCTGATGAAACCGGAGGATGTGAAGCGGTACGCCGTGGAGGTGCTCCACTATTTTGAACCGGGCGAAGAGACGGATTGCGTCGAGATCGGCGATGGCAATATCAATTACGTATTTCAGGTCCGCTCCCGGCGGGACGATCGCTCCGTCATCGTGAAGCAGGCGGACAAATTGTTGCGGTCCTCCGGCCGTCCACTAGACCTCTACCGCAACAAGATCGAGGCGGAGACCCTGATGCTGGAGGCACGGCTGGCCCCAAATTCATCCCGGAGGTCTATCATTACGATGAGACCATGGCCGCCCTCTCTATGGAGGACATTTCCGCCTATAAAAATCTCCGCAAGGAGTTGGCGGCGGACCGGGTCTACGGCCATCTTAGCGAAAATCTCTCTGACTTTCTGGCCCAGTCCATGCTGCCCACCACAGACCTGGTGATGGATCGGCAGGAGAAGAA
>CAKTGD010000047.1 GCA_934561335.1 uncultured Oscillospiraceae bacterium | reverse complement strand
CGCCAGCGGACGGAATACGACATGGAGATGATGACCGAGCTGGGCTATTGCTCCGGCATCGAGAACTACTCCCGCATCATCTCCCAGCGGCCCGCCGGGTCGCCGCCCATGACGCTGCTGGACTTCTTCCCCGACGATTTTTTGCTGTTCGTGGACGAGAGCCATGTGACGCTGCCGCAGGTGCGGGCCATGTACAACGGCGACCGGGCCCGCAAGGAAAGTCTGGTGCGCTACGGCTTCCGCCTGCCCTGCGCCTTTGATAACCGCCCCTTAAAATTCGAGGAGTTCGAGGAGCGGTTCCATCAGGCCATCTACGTCTCCGCCACCCCCGGCGAGTATGAACGCCAGCATGCCGATCAGGTGGTGGAACAGGTGATCCGCCCCACGGGACTGCTGGATCCCCGGGTGGAGCTGCGGCCTGTGGTGGGGCAGATCGACGACCTGTCCGCCGAGATCCGCGCCCGGGCGGCGCGCAGCGAGCGGGTGCTGGTGACCACCCTGACCAAGCGGATGGCGGAGGACCTGACCGCCCACTTCCGGCAAAACGGCATCCGGGTGCGGTACATGCACTCCGATGTGGCGGCGTTGGAGCGGATGGAGATCATCCGGGACCTGCGGCTGGGTGAGTTCGACGTGCTGGTGGGCATCAACCTGCTGCGTGAGGGGCTGGACTTGCCGGAGGTGTCGCTGGTGGCCATACTGGACGCGGACAAGGAGGGCTTTCTCCGCAGCGAGACCAGCCTGATCCAGACCATCGGCCGCGCCGCCCGCAACGCCGAGGGCCTGGTGATCCTCTACGCCGATACGGTGACGCCGTCCATGCGCTCTGCCATGGACGAGACGGAGCGCCGCCGGAAGCTACAGGACGATTTCAACCGCGCCCACGGCATTGTCCCCCGTACCATCCGCAAGAGCGTGCGGGAAATGGTGGAGATCAGCCACAGCGCCGAGGAGGCGTCCAAGCTCAGCAAGAAAAAGCTCACTGACCGTGAGCGGGCGCAGACCATTGCCCGTCTGGAAAAAGAAATGAAAGAGGCCAGCCGTATGCTGGAGTTCGAGTATGCCGCGCTGCTGCGCGACCAGATCATCGAGCTGCGAGGTGAAAAATAACCTGTGAAAAAGTATATTTCGTATATCTATGTGATTTTCAGCGCCGTGTGCTGGGGCTTTATCGGATTTTCCAACCGCCTGCTGACCGAGGCGGGCGCATCCCTGGGCAACCGGGTCTTTATCCGCAATTTCGGCTCACTGCTGGTGCTGACGGTGGTGTTCGCCCTGTTTCATCGGCAGGTGTTCCGTATCCGACTGAAGCATCTGCCCATTTTCCTGTGCTCGGGTCTGATCAGCATCCTGTCGCTGAGTCTGGTGTATTTCCAGTGCCAGACCATGTGCTCGCTGGCCGTGGCGGCGGTGCTGCTGTATCTGGCGCCCTCCTTTGTGGTGATTTTCAGCGCCCTGCTTTGGAAAACCCCGCTGACACGCCGGAAAATCATTGCGCTGGCGGTGTCTTTGCTTGGCTGCGTCATGGTCAGCGGTATGCTGGGCGGCGAGATGACCGCCTCTTGGGCGGGGATCGGTCTGGGTGTGCTGTCCGGGCTGTGCTACGCCAGCTACACGGTATTCGCCCATTACGGGATGGCCCACTATGAGAGCTATACCATGATCTACTGGACGTTTCTGGTGGCGGGGCTGGGGTCGATCCTCCTTGCGGATTTCCGGACGCTGCCGCAGACCTTTACCACCGGCGCTGGCGCGCTGGGCGCCTTCTGCGTGATCATCGTGGCCACGGTGCTGCCGTATGTATTCTATACCCGCGGGCTCGAGGGTGTGGAGAGCGGCCGGGCCTCCATCATCACCAATATCGAGCCGGTGATGGAAACGCTGGTGGGCATCATCGTGTTCCACGAAGCGCTGACCGTCTGGACGGTGCTGGGCGTCAGCTGCGTCATCGGCTGTGTGATTCTGTTGGCAAAAGGAGATACGCCATGCAAGAAGTCCGGGTCCTCAACGGCTTCCACCTGAAGCTCATCGCCCTTTGCACCATGCTCATCGACCACATGGGCGCAACGCTGTTTCCCGGCGCGCTGTGGCTGCGGTGCGTGGGGCGTCCGGCCTTCCCCATCTTCTGCTTTCTGATTGCCGAGGGCTGCGTGTACACCCGTAACCGAAAGAAATACGCGGCGCGGCTGCTGGTGTTCGCCGTGCTCTCGGAGATCCCCTTCAACCTGATGAGTCGCGGCGCCGTGGGGGATGTCTATCACCAGAACGTGCTGTGGACGCTGCTGGCCGGAGCGCTGGTATGCTGGCTGATGGACTGGGCGCTGAAAAAGCGGGCCGCATCGTCCTTTGTGCTGACGGGCGCGGTCATGGTGGCGGCCTACTGGCTGCTGGAGCTGCTCAACACCGATTACGGCGGCTGGGGTATGCTGCTGGTGGCCGTATTCTACGCCGTCCGCCGTGCCCCCAATAGTCCGGCCGTCAAAATGGCGGCGCAGGCACTCGGACTGGCGGTTTTTGCCGTGGGCGTCATGAATGGCCGTGTCATAACCATCGAGCTGTGGGCGCTGGTGGCGCTGCTTCCCATCTGGCTCTATAACGGCCGGCGTGGCTTTTCCCCCAAGGCGGTGCAGTACGGCTTTTACGCCTTTTACCCCGTTCATATTCTAATTTTATCCCTGATCGCTATGTATCGATAATGATAAAGGAGGCTGTCCCTATGGCAAAGAATAAGGAAGAGAAAACCAACGTCATGCGGACGCTGGAACAGAAAAAGATCCCCTATACCGCCTTTTCCTATGACCCCAACGGGCCTGTTGACGGCGTGTCGGTGGCGGCAGAGGTGGGGCTGGACGCCGCAGGCGTGTTCAAAACGCTGGTGACGAAGGGCGCCAGCGGGGCATACTATGTGTTTGATATCCCCGTGGCGGAGAATCTGGATTTGAAGAAGGCGGCCAAGGCCGTAGGGGAAAAATCCGTGGCTATGCTGCCCCAGAAGGAGCTGCTGGGCCTGACGGGCTACGTCCACGGCGGCTGCTCCCCGGTGGGCATGAAGAAGCCGTTCCCCACCGTGTTTCACGAGACAGTAAACGACCTTGCGCTGGTGACCGTTTCCGCCGGGAAAATCGGCCATCAGGTGCAGGTAAAGCCGGCGGCGCTGCTGGATCTCCTCCGGGCCAAGACGGCGGATATCATCGTGTAGCAGCGCATCGCAGGGTGCTGTAAAATCATACAGAAACGAGGCTGACCATGCAGCAAGCAACCAGAACCATCCTGACGGTCTTTGAGGTGCGCAAGACCCGGCGGCAGAAGGAGCGCTTCCGCCGCTATCTTACGGAGCTGCTCGAGGACAACGGATACAACGTCGCCATAGAGACGCACAGGGGGCTGTGGCGCAGCGATAATGTGGTGGTGGGTGATCCGGCGACAGCAAAGCTGATCTTCACCGCCCATTATGACACCTGCGCCCGCCTGCCGCTGCCAAACCTCTGCACGCCCCGCAATCTGCCGGGCATTGTGCTCTATCAGCTTTTGCTGGCGGCGCTGATATTTCTGCCGCCCCTCCTTCTGGCAATTATTGCCGTTTTGGTGGATATCGGCCCTGCCGCGACAATGGGCATCATCTATTTTTCCCTGCTTTTCCAGCTGTGGTGGATGATAGACGGCCCGGCGAACCCCCACACGGCCAACGACAACACCTCCGGCGTTATGACGCTGACCGAGCTTCTGCTGACCCTTCCTCCGGCGCATCGTGACAGCGTCTGCTGCGTCTTTTTCGACAACGAGGAGAAGGGGCTTCTTGGCTCGGGTGCGTTTTACGCCAAGCATAAGAAGGCGCTGGGCCGAACGCCCCTTATCAATTTCGACTGCGTCTGCGACGGGGACAGCATCGAGCTTTATCCCCGAAAGGACTGCCGGAAAGACCCCCGGCTGATGGCGCGGCTGCGGGAAGCCTTTGTGGGTGAGAACGGAAAAAGCGTGGAGGTGGTCTCCGGCTTTGCCTTCTACCCCTCCGATCACAAGCGCTTCCCGAAAGGCATCGGCGTCTGCGCCCTTCATAAAAGCCGCCTGCTGGGCGGATATCTGGGGCGTATTCATACGGCGCGGGATACCGTTGTGGATGAAAACAATATCGAATTACTTCGGAAAGGCAGTCTGCGTATGGCGGAATGCTATAGTGAGGAATACCATGCAAAAGGAAATTTTTATCAAGGGCGCCCGGGAGAATAACCTGAAGAACATTGATGTCACCATCCCCCGGGATAAGCTGGTGGTGCTGACGGGCCTTTCCGGCAGCGGCAAAAGCTCCCTTGCCTTTGACACCATCTATGCCGAGGGACAGCGCCGGTATGTGGAGAGCCTGTCCAGCTACGCCCGGATGTTTCTGGGCCAGATGGACAAGCCGGACGTGGACTATATCGACGGGCTTTCCCCCGCCATCTCCATCGACCAGAAAACCACCAGCAAGAACCCACGTTCCACCGTGGGCACGGTGACGGAGATCTATGATTATATGCGCCTTTTGTGGGCGCGGATCGGCGTACCCCACTGTCCCAAGTGTGGCAAGGAGATCCGCCAGCAGACCATCGACCAGATCATTGACCAGATCATGGCGCTGCCGGAGGGCACCCGTATTCAGGTGATGGCGCCGGTGGTGCGCGGCCGCAAGGGGGAGCATACCAAGGTGCTGGAGGACGCCCGCCGCAGCGGCTATGTCCGCGCCCGTATTGACGGCGAAATGCACGAGCTGGACGAGGAGATCAAGCTGCCCAAGAGCTTCAAGCATCAGATCGATATCGTGGTGGATCGCCTGATCATCCGCGACGACATTGCCACCCGCTTGACCGACAGCGTGGAGACCGCCTCCCATCTGACCGGCGGCCTTGTGACGGTGAACCTTTTGCGGGAGGGGCAGGATCTGTCCTTCTCCCAGAACTACGCCTGTGAGGACTGCGGCGTTTCCATTGAAGAGCTGGCGCCGCGCCTGTTCTCCTTCAACAGCCCCTTCGGCGCCTGCCCCACCTGCACGGGTCTTGGCATGCAGCTGAAGGTTGACCCCGCGCTGGTGATTCCCGACGAAAGCAAATCCATTCTGGATGGCGCCGTGGTAGCCACCGGCTGGAACTCCATCCGTTCCGACGGCATCTCCCGCATGTACTTTGACGCTCTCAGCAAACGGTACAATTTCTCCCTGCGCACGCCCTATGCCCAGCTGTCCGACGAGGTGAAGAACGTGATCCTCTACGGCACAAAAGGGGAAAAGCTGACGCTGGAGTACGATCAGCCCCGGGGCAAGGGTACGCTGCATCAGGCCTTTGAAGGCATCGCCAACAATCTGGAGCGGCGGTATGTGGAGACCCAGTCCGACGCCAGCAAGAAGGAGATCGAGTCCTTTATGGCGGCCTGTCCCTGCCCCACCTGCCGGGGCAAGCGGCTGCGGAGCGAGGCGCTGGCCGTCACTGTGGGCGGCCTTTCCATCTTTGACGCCACCGACATGCCGGTGGATGAGGAAATCGCCTTTTTTGACGGCCTGAGCCTGACCGGCAATCAGCAGATGATCGCCGCGCAGATTTTGAAGGAGATCGGCTCCCGGCTGCGGTTTTTGCAGTCGGTGGGCCTGAGCTATCTGACGCTCAGCCGCTCCTCCGGCACCCTGTCCGGCGGCGAGAGCCAGCGGATCCGTCTGGCCACCCAGATCGGCAGCAGTCTTATGGGCGTGCTGTATATTCTCGATGAGCCCTCCATCGGCCTGCATCAGCGGGACAACGACAAGCTGCTGGATACCCTGCGGCGGCTGCGGGATCTTGGCAACACCCTGATCGTGGTGGAGCATGACGAGGACACCATGCGCGCCGCCGACTGGCTCATCGATATCGGCCCCGGCGCAGGCGCGCTGGGCGGACAGGTGGTGTCCGCCGGAACGCCGGAGCAGGTGATGGCCGACCCTAACAGCCTGACAGGCCAGTACCTCAGCGGCAAAAAGCGCATCGAGGTGCCTGAAGGCCGCCGCACGGGAAACGGCAAATGGCTGACGGTGCGCGGCGCACGGGAGAATAACCTGAAGAACATTGATGTCTCCATTCCGCTGGGAACCTTGACCTGCGTCACCGGCGTGAGCGGCAGCGGCAAAAGCTCGCTGGTCAACGAAATCATCTTCAAGCGTCTGGGTGCCGATCTGAACCGGATGAAGGCGCACCCCGGCAAGCACGACGCGCTGGAGGGTGAGGAGCATCTGGACAAGGTCATCAACATCGACCAGAGTCCCATCGGCCGGACGCCTCGCTCCAACCCCGCCACCTATACCAACCTGTTCAATGACATCCGCGATCTGTTTGCCTCTCTGCCGGAGGCCAAGGCCCGGGGCTACGGCCCGGGACGATTCTCCTTCAACACCAAGGGCGGCCGGTGCGAGGCCTGCTGCGGCGACGGCGTGCTGAAAATCGAGATGCACTTTCTGGCGGATGTGTACGTTCCCTGCGAGGTGTGCCGCGGCAAGCGCTATAACCGTGAGACGCTGGAGGTACGCTATAAGGGGAAATCCATCTCCGATGTGCTGGATATGACGGTGGACGAGGCGGCGCCCTTCTTCTCCGCTCTGCCCAAAATCGCCGCCCGGCTGCAAACTTTGCAGGACGTGGGCCTTGGCTATGTAAGGCTGGGCCAGTCCTCCACCACACTGTCCGGCGGCGAGGCCCAGCGGGTCAAGCTGGCCACAGAGCTGAGCCGCCGCTCTACCGGGCGCACCATCTATATTCTGGACGAGCCCACCACCGGCCTCCACGCCGATGATGTGCGCAAGCTGCTGGATGTTTTGCAGCGGCTGGTGGACGCGGGCAACACGGTGCTGGTGATCGAGCATAATCTGGACGTGATCAAATGCGCCGACTATCTGATCGACCTCGGCCCGGAGGGCGGCGTAGGCGGCGGTACGGTGGTGGCCGTTGGCACGCCGGAGCAAATCGCGGCCGTGCCCGAATCCTACACCGGGCAATATCTGAAAAAAATGCTGGCGCGCTGACGCGACACCTCCGAACCCCTGTCCTGCATAGGATACGGTTGGAAGGGGGAACGGGTATGGCGCTGGTAAGGGATGGAATCACGGCTTTTCTGGAGGCTGCAGGCATCGCGGCGGTGCTGTGGGTGGTGTCCGACTGGGTGCTGCGGCCGGTGAACCGGCACAGGCTTTCTGTGTGGGTTCCCCTTACTGGGGACGCCGCGGGGCTGGAAGCGCTGCTGCACCGGCTTGAAGGGCTGGACGTGGTTTTGCTGGATGAGGGGCTGTCCGCCGCGGGACGGCGGCGGGCGGAAAAGGCCGCGTTGGAGCGGCCCCATATCACACTGAAGAAACGGGGGGAGACCCATGGGGGAACGCAGCACAATTGAAGGTGTTGTGGAAAATGTGGTGTTTCAGAATGAAGAAAACGGCTACACGGTGCTAAGCCTGCTGACCGATCAGGGCGAGGTGGTCACCGTGGTGGGCTGCATCCCCTTTGCCGCTGCGGGCGAGGGGATGACCGTGACCGGTATGTGGGTCAATCACCCGACCTACGGCGTGCAGATGACCGCCGAACTGGTGGAGCGCCGTATGCCCCGTCAGGAGGACGACATGATCTGCTACCTCTCCTCCGGTGTGCTGAAGGGCGTGGGGCCGGCCACCGCCGCCCGGCTGGTGGAGCGCTTCGGCGCCGATACCCTGCGGGTGATCGAGGAGGAACCGGAAAAGCTGTCCACCCTGAAGGGGATCACCGCAAAAAAAGCGACGGAGATTTCCGCCGCCTTTCGCAGTCTGACAGGCCTGCGGCGGGTGATGGAATTTCTCGGCCGTTATGATCTGCCGGTGACACTGGCTATGGGCCTTTTGCGCACCTATGGCGATGAGACGCTGGAAAAATTGAAGGATAACCCCTATCTGCTGACGGATGAGCGCTGCGGCGTGGATTTTGCCGCCGCCGACGAGATTGCGCTGGCGATGGGCTTTGACGGAGACGATCCCTGCCGGGCCGAGGCGGCGGTTCTCTATGAGCTGAGCCACAACCTGTCCAACGGGCATGTGTTTTTGCCCCGGAGCAAGCTGGTTGCCGCCACCATGGAGCTGATCGGCGTGGGAGAAGAGACGGCGGAAAAGGCACTGGACAGCCTGCAAGAGCGCTTTGCCGTTGTGTGCCGGCCCATTGCCAATGTAGAGGGCTGCTATCTCAGGCGGATGTATGAAGCGGAGGTCTATGTGGCCGGACGGCTGGCCGCCGCCTGCGGTGACGACTGGGACTGCGGCCGGAATGTGGAGCAGATCATTGCCGACATAGAAAAAAAGCAGGGCGTTTCGTATGCCCCCGAGCAGCGCCGCGCCGTGGCGCTGGCCGCGGAAAAGGGCGTGGTGCTGCTCAGCGGCGGACCCGGCACCGGCAAGACCACCGCCGTGCGGGGTATTGTGGCACTGTTTGACCGGATGGGACTGGACACCGTGCTGCTGGCGCCCACCGGCCGGGCCGCCCAGCGGATGAGCCAGCTGTGCGGCAAGGAAGCCCAAACCATCCACCGCTGTCTGGGTATGAGCTGGAACGAGCTGACCGGCGAGGTAACCTTCCGCAAAAACGAAAAAGAGCCATTGGAAGCGGACGCCGTGATCGTTGACGAGATGAGCATGGTGGATCTGGAGCTGATGGCGTCGCTGCTGCGGGCCATGCGGCCGGGCTGCCGGCTGGTGATGGTGGGCGACCCCGATCAGCTCCCCTCTGTGGGGGCGGGAAACGTGCTGGGCGATTTGCTGCGCAGCGGCGTAATTCCGGCCGTTTCGCTGACGGCGGTATTCCGTCAGGCGGAGCAGAGCGCCATCATCCGCAGTGCCCACGCCGTAAACCGCGGCCTTCCGCCGGAGCTGCGCAATCACCAGAGCGACTTTTTCTTCCTGTGCCGCCGTGCGCCTGAGCGGCTGGTGCAGACGGTGGTGGAGCTGTGCGCGCAGCGGCTGCCGGGGAAGATGGGCATTCCGGCCGAGCAGATCCAGGTGCTCTCTCCCACCCGCAAAGGCATGTGCGGCACGGTAAACCTGAACCGCGCCCTACAGGCGGCGCTGAATCCGCCCGCACCCGGCAAGCACCAGAAGCCATGGGGCGACATGGTGTTTCGCGAGGGTGACCGGGTGATGCAGACCCGGAACAACTACGATGTGGTCTGGGAAAAGGCGGATGGCTCTGTGGGCACCGGAATTTTTAACGGCGATGTGGGGGTGATCCGGGAGATCGATCCCTCCGGGGAGCTGATCACCATACAGTTTGACGACCGCACCTGCGTCTATACGGCGGATCTTCTGGGCCAGCTGGATATGGCCTATGCCGTGACGGTACATAAGGCGCAGGGCAGCGAATACCGCTGCGTGGTGCTGGCCGCGGCCCCGGCGGCGCCGTCGTTGATGGTGCGGGGCGTTTTGTACACCGCAATCACGCGGGCACGGGAGCTTCTGGTGCTGGTGGGCGACGATCTGGTACCGGGGCAGATGGCAGCCAACGACCGCCAGCAGCGCAGATACAGCGGCTTGCGGCGACGGCTGCGGGAGGATATCAAAAACTAAAAAATCAAGGCCGCCATCTCAAGGAGAGTCATTGCTCACTGAGAAGGCGGTCTTCTATTTTTGCGGTATGCGGCGTTCTTTCGGGGCTCTCGAGGAATAGCGGAAAGCGAATGTGCGGATAGTAAAAAAGCACCGCCTCGGAATCACTTCCAAGACGGCGCTTTTCTGTTGTGGATCAGAGCGAACATTTCACGGCGAAGCCGCCGCTGATGAAATAGGTGTTCGTCCAATACCTGTTTGGTGGACCTGAAGGGATTCGAACCCTCGACCTCTCGGATGCGAACGAATCAAAAGCCGTGATTTGTATTGATTTTTAGCCGTTTCCGGCGCTTTCGGCTGAAATGCAAATGGTCTTGTGGCATCTTTTGCCCGCTTTTCCCGTGCGTCCCGGAAGCGTCTGTGGTATGTGTTGTGGTCATAAGAAAGCAGATGGAAAGGCGTCCATCCTCGGTGCGCCTATTATAGCCAGAAATAGAAAAAGCGTCAACGATTTTCTTAACCATTGGCGGCGCAAACCGTGGGATGCTATAATCAAAGAATAAGGGCAGCTGCTTTGTACGCTCTCCGAAGGCAGAGGAAAAGATGAGAGATGGTTAGTTGACACTAACCATCGGCGGTGCTATACTTTGGAGCAGAAATGGGGAGTAATGATTTTCTAAGAAAATCATCCGAAAACGCTAAATTAAGCAAGAATAGCTTTGGGAGGGGTGCCGCAGCAATGCGGCTTTTCCAAGACACGATAGTTAGCTACATCTAACTGAAAGATGTGTGCGTATAGGTTAGAT
>CAKTGD010000046.1 GCA_934561335.1 uncultured Oscillospiraceae bacterium | reverse complement strand
TTCTCACCGGCAACAGCGGAGAGAACAAGGTCTGCTCCCCCATCAACCTCTACATAGCCCTCGCTATGCTGGCGGAGATCACAGACGGCGAGAGCCGGGAGCAGATCCTCGCCCTGCTGGGCAGCGGCGATGTGGATGCCCTCCGCGCCGAGGCCGCCGCTGTCTGGAACGCCAACTACTGCGACGACGGCGCGGTGACCAGTATTCTGGCCAGTTCCCTGTGGCTCAATGATAAAATCAGCTTCAAACAGGAAACCATGGACGCGCTGGCAAAGTATTATTACGCCTCGTCCTTCCGGGGTGAAATGGGTTCCCCCGCCTTTGACAAGGCGCTTCAGGACTGGATCGACCAGCAGACTGGCGGACTTCTGAAAGAGCAGGCCTCCGGCCTGACGATGGATCAGGAAACGATCCTTGCGCTGGCGTCCACCATCTATTTCCGCGCCAAGTGGGATGGCGAGTTCTCCGAAGCCAACACCGTGCCGGATACCTTCCACGCCGACAGCGGCGATACAACCTGTGACTTCATGCGTCAGCGCGGGACGAACACCTATTACTGGAGCGACCGCTTCTCCGCGGTTTCCAAGCCGTTGGAGGGCAGCGGTGCCATGTGGTTCCTGCTGCCGGACGAGGGCGTTGCGCCGGAGGAGCTGCTGGCTGACGAGCCGACGATGGACTTCCTACTCAGCGGCGGCGAGAGCGCGGAGAGCAAATACCTCATCGTCAACCTCGCTCTGCCGAAGTTCGACACGGCGTCGGACCTGGATCTGGCCGACAGTCTGAAGGCTCTGGGCATCACGGACGTCTTTGATCCGGCGGTCTCGGACTTTTCCCCCATGACTGACGATACGGCGGCTTATCTCTCCCAGGCCAAGCACGCCGCCCGCGTGACCGTTGACGAGGAAGGCGTCACCGCCGCGGCCTATACCGTCATGATGATGTGCGGCGAAGCCGCCCCGCCGGAGGAGGAAGTGGACTTCGTTCTGAACCGTCCCTTCGTGTTCGCCATCACCGGGACTGACGGCCTGCCCTTGTTTGTGGGCATCGTCCATCAGCCGCAGCCGTGATCGGAAGGCCTGCTTCGCAGGCGGCAGATACAAGGGCTCTTACCGCTTCCATATCGCGGGGTTTCAGACACGCAAAGGATCTTAAACACAAGGGGCGGCATCTGCCGCCCCTTTTTCATGGCCGGAGCGGAGCAATGCTCCGTTCTGGCCACTTTTGTACAAGCCGCCGCAGAACTTATCAGATCATCCGATACGTGCGGAGCAGCTTTTAACATCTGTGTCTTTGATCTTTTTCAGTGTTTCCTTCCACACCAGCTTTTCGATCCGCTTCAGGTCCATCTCCAGCAGGTTTTTGTCGTCCCGGCTCTTTTACTGTGGGCCAAAAAAGCGGATCAGGCGCAGGTTCGATGCGAGGGTTATCGCAGGGGTGCCTCCGGGAACAAATATCTGATCTCCGGGGGTCAGAGACATGCGTTTTTCACCGCATTGCAGACTTCCGTGACCCGAGAGAACAAACAGGCCATAGAAGGCGGGGCGGCTTTTCAGTGCCAGCGCTGTCCGCACCTGGATCTCCTCCATGGAAAAATAAGGACATCGGTCGTATCCCAGCAGCTGGGTAATGGTCCCACCGGCATCCGTTTTCAGGACACGGGCCGGAATGAAGTAGGCGTTTTGAGTTTCTTCTTCCGTGAAATGCTCATACCGGACCATGGAAAACAGCGCATCATAGCCTGCTCCCATGTGACAGCAGTCATCTGAAACCTCCGTACCGGAGGCTGTGCGCTTTTCCAGACGGAGCGTCAGGTCACTGGATTGCGATAGGTAATCCTTTGAAGTCATCTCCAGATTTTCCCCCGCTTAGCACCGTGCATGAAGGTTTCCCTTCACACGGCGCCCCATCTCCATCAACATTTCTTTTTCATACACACAACTTAGAACGATTAGATACCCATCATTCCAGCTTTTTCACGATAGTAGTTCAGTTTGGCTTTCTGCTTTGAAGTCAGGTCCAGTTTTTTCAACAAGGCTCGGATGGTACTCTCTTGCGTTGCATGCAACAATCTGTGAACATCAACGGTAACGAGCATAAGGTTTTCATACCTGTCTGTTCCGCCCTGCGCCTTATGGATAATGTGGTGACAGTGGATGTCGCCTATTTGCAGGTCTACACCCGTAATCGCACACTTTCCATATTGACCGCAGAACAGACTCAGCCTGTTATCATTGTATTCTACAGATTGCTCCAAAACTGGGTTTCGCATGAGATAGTGAAGGACAGTGACATTCATTCCTTTCAGATTTTTGTGTATTGCCGCCCTGCCCTCTGGCGTGTATGGATTGACATCCACGCGCTTTAGCCTGGGGGGAATAGTTTGCACATAGCTGATTGGAACGATCGGCCGTCCGTGCCATTCCTTTAGCCTGCTGCTTCTTCCGTACCTATCCTTTATATACTGATTGCCATCCCCACCTACATACCGTTTCAGCTTCGTATGGGTTCGCAGTTCAAAGGTTCTGAACGCCTGATAATCAATGCTATTGACATCGCAGGCCACATGAGTAGCCATCTGATAGTAATTGTGCATTCCCATGACAAAGGCATTATATCTGCCTACTGCCCGGATTAGAGAAATCCCATTGCACGCATCTATGATGTCATGAATTCTGCTATTTGCAGTTTGTGAAATGCGTTGCAGTGCTTTGTCATTGATATGCGATTGCACCACAAATCGGGGTGTTGACTTCTTACATTTCGGTTTGTTGCCTTTACGGACAGCCTTCACTTTCAATCCCAGAAACTCCGAGTAATTTTTACGCAGATTTACTATCCTCGATTTCTCTGTGCTTATATCCAGCTCAAGCTGCTCTTTTAGCCACATTCTTACTGCATGAAACCACTTTTCAGCATCCGCGTGACTGCGACAGACAATCTTGAAATCATCAGCATATCTTACTAACCATCCTTCTTTCAAAGTGGTATAGTCCCGCATGGCCCTTAATCGAAAACCCTGATGTGGGGTGCCGTTAGGGTTCAACTGAGTGGAGTAATGCTTTTTGAGTTCAAATGTCTGCCATTGGTCAGAAATCCACCAGTCCAGTTCATTCAGCACGATATTCGCAAGTAGCGGCGAGATGATCCCGCCTTGCGGCGTTCCCTTTTCGGGGAAGCCGATTCCCGCTACTTCGGCCTTTAGCATTGCTGAAATGATGGAGATAACCTTTTTATCATGGATACCGATTGCCCACATTTGCTTGAGCAATTTTCCATGGGAAATATTATCGAAGAAACCCTTGATATCCACATCCACCACGTAGAACAAGTCCATTTGCTGAATTAGCTTATAGTATATTGCCATTGCATTCTGGGCGCTCCTAAGAGGTCTGAACCCATAGCTCCGGTCATGGAACTTCGCTTCGCAAATTGGCTCCAACACTTGCAAAAAACATTGTTGTATGAGCCGGTCTGCGATTGTGGGGATGCCTAACGGCCGAGTCTTTCCGTTTCCCTTTGGAATTTCAACTCGTCTGACAGGCTGTGGCTTGTACCACCTCAGCCTGTTTTTCACATACTGCATTAGCTGTTCAGGTGACAGTTTTTCTAAATCTTCAACCGTTTTGCCGTCCGTGCCGGGTGTCTGACTACCACCGTTTCGCTTGATATTCCTATACGCAAGCATGATGTTCTTGTCACATTGGATGATATCCATCAGCTTAACGAAGTTCTGTTTATCCAGGCTTCTTTTATACAGGTCATCCTGCGTTCGTTGCATGTCATAATACTCTGCATTTCTGGCCTTCTGCCGTTTGATAGGTTTTGGTCGCCCCAAGGTCAACCACCTCCTGGGAGTATGGTTTTTCTTATTTCTTACCAGAACCCTTGATTGTCGTGTGTGTTGTTTTCATGTTGTTGGAGACTGGTGCCTGTTCCTCCATCCCCATTACAGGGACTTCATCGGTCATGGCACCACTTTCACCGGAATAAAGGACAGTTATACCGATTTGGTTTTCCTGCCCAGCGCTTCATCGCCTGCAACTGGCTCTGCGCTCCCGGCTTCCCACGTTCCATTAAGGCTATCCACTCTATATGGGTTTAGGTGCTTTCTCTAAGCCTGTATGCTTGACGCCGCCTGTAACGACGCAAGGGGTTTCATAAAGAACCTTTTTACTAACCCTCACATACCACGCGCGAAGGCGTGACCAGCATTTCTACTGGCGAACTCCTTTAGACTTGTGAATCGAAAGTTCGTCCGCTTGTCATGCAAGCATTCTCACCATGCCCATTTTGTGGGACTTCCGGCATATAGGCTGCATATCCCACCGCTGGGATACTTTCGTGGGAGAGACAAGCTCTCCTTTACGACAGCTCTCTGCCGACTTCTGCGAGCTTCATACGATTTAGCTGTTGCCGCTGCCTCGCATGTCGCAGTCTTAAAGAGGACGTTTCCGGGCGTTACCCCTTCATTCCATCCTTCGCCTTAATAGTTCTCCCGAGGAATACTTCCTCGGTGTATGACCTTTTCAGTCACAAACGTGTCGCACGTTCCTGCAACTCCATTAAAAAGCACCCGGCGCCAATGGCATGAGGAACGCCGCTTTCCACCAAAACCGTTTGGCCCGGTATGGCAGGGAAACGGTACATGCAGTCCAGCACCCGTTGGAAGTCGCCACTGTAAAACGCCTGCTGAAGCCTCGCCCTGTCAACATCCTGCCGCAGGCCCAGATAAAAATAAGGAGGCTGTCCGTTTATGCTCCTTCCGTCCAGAAAATGCCAGCACTCCAGCTTTCCATACGGAGATCTCCAAAAACGCCGGGCATCGTCTCGGGAAGGATGGACCTGCACATTCAGGCGCTCCGCAGCGTCCAGCAGCTTCAGCAGTACGCCGCAGTCCGGACCATGCTGCCGGACAAACTCTTCGCCCAGCCAGAAGCCCGGCGCGGAGGCAATTTTATCCCGCAGCGTGGAATAGGGCGCTTCCCGCAGACGGCTGAGACCGGCTCCCGGCAAGGCGCCCGCTCCGGCAGCCTCCACGGTGGAAGCGATCCACTCTTCGGGAAAGTGATCGTCTACGGGTGCGTTTTCCCCCCGTAGGGCGCGGATGCTGCGTCCGCCCAGATACACACGCCAAGCGCCGGCGTGGTCCAGCATAACAGGCTCTTTCGTGAGATCCACCCTCTTTGTTAATGATTGCAACGATCATATCATGAGCAAAACGCAAATTCAATCATATAAATATTCACAAATAAATCATCTAAAAATCATCAAAACGTAGAATTGATTATTTTTCAATCAAAATTATTGATTAGTAATCAGGTTTGTGATAATTTGTACATGAAATTCATGCGCCGATTTTTAAGTCCGCGCGAAAGGACAGGATGACATGCTTGCTACATTGAAAGAAGTTCTGGAAATTGCGAATCAGCGGGGAACCGCTATTCCCCACTTCAATATTGATAACATTGCTGGGATCGAAGCCGTTATGGAGGCCGCCGACACCGAGAATTATCCCGTCATTCTCAGTATCGGTCAGGGTGCCATCAACGCCGGAAACCTCTGGTATCTGGCAGATGCCGTTCAGCGGGCCGCCAATGACAGCAAGGTGCCTGTCGTTCTGCATCTGGACCATGGCGTCAGCTATGAGCAGACTGTGGTGTGCCTGCGAGCCGGCTTTACCTCCGTGATGTATGATGGTTCCCATCATCCCTTTGAGGAAAACGTGCGGGAGAGTCTGGCCGTGATCCGCAGCGCCCATGCAGTAGGCGTTTCCGTGGAATGTGAGCTGGGCGCCATCGGCGGTGTAGAGGACGGAATGTCCCACGATCACTTGAATTTGGTGGATGTGGGCGAAGTAGAGCGCTTCTGCGCTCAGGTGGACTGCGATGCCTTGGCAATCGGTATCGGCAACGCGCACGGTCTTTATAAAGGTACGCCTCACTTCGACTTTGACCGGCTGACCGCCTGCCGCAAATTGGATACTCCCCCGCTGGTGCTCCACGGCGGCTCCGGCACTCCCGACGAGATGCTCCGCAAGGCGATCGAACTGGGTATCCGCAAGATCAATGTTGCCACTGAGTTGCGGATGGCCTATATGGAGGGCCTGGAGGCCAGTGTGGGCCAGCGTGATTTCTATAAAATGTGCAAGCAGGCCAAGGACAACATTACCGCTGTGGCCCGCCAGAAGATTCGTTTGTTCCAGGGACTGTAACCGTAAAACTTTTCCATTTTTCTGCGGTCTGCACAAAATATAAGCCCACGATTCTACAAATTCGTGTCTTTACATCAAACAATCATTGCGTTATGATTGTTTCATCAATCAGGAATCATTAAATAATCATCAAAATGATCACAAAGGGGTGAACAGCTATGAGAATTCTTTGCGTAGGCGAGATGATGGCAGATTTGCTGGTGCACCCCGTGCCCGAGATCGTCTTTGACAATGACGCCGACAGCGTAGAGGAAATTGCTGTAAAAAGCGGCGGCGATGCCAATAACAACGCCATTGATCTGGCAAAGCTGGGAAACGAGGTCTACCTCGTAACTCTGGCCGGCCGGGATGCATTGGCAGACAACTGCCTGAAGATTGCGCAGGAAGCCGGCGTGTGCGTGGATTACGTCAAGCGCTCCACCGACACAGACCAGACCCGGTCCCTCATCCTGATCAATGACCGGGGTGACCGCCACTTTCTCCAGTATCCCGGTACCAGCGCAAAGTTCTGTTTTGAGGACGTGGACCTGAGTCTGCTGGACAAGGTGGATATTCTCCAGATCGGCGGCGCGTTCCACCTGCCTGCATTTGATGGCGAAGGCTCTGCCCGGCTGCTGGAATTGGCCCGGTCCAAGGGCGTCACTACCTGCATGGATGTGACGAAGGACCGTACCGGTAAATGGACCGCCATTGCCCCCTGCTACCCCCATCTGGATTACTTCCTCCCCTCTATTGAGCAGGCCGCCTGCATCGCCGGGACGGAGGATGAGCGCCGGATCGCCGACTACTTTCTGGAACGGGGCGTGGGAACTGTGGCTATCAAGCTGGGGACCCGCGGCTGCTACTGCAAGAACAAGGACCGGGCATTCTACTGCGGGCGCTATACCGTGCCTGTGGCGGAGACCACCGGTGCGGGCGATGCCTTTGTAGCAGGATTCTTGACAGAACTGGGCCACGGTGGAAATCTGGAAGACTGCGTGCGGTTCGCCACCGCCACCTCCGCCCACGCTGTTCAGGCCTTCGGCGCGACCGCCGGAGTACCGGATTATGACACGGTGCGCCGCTTCATGGCGGAGCGCCCCGCCCTGGAGATCAGGGCCGACTGATATGCTGCGTAACACCTATTCGGGTGTTCGTATATATGAAAAAACAAAGAGGAGTAAAGATGATGAAGAACGTAAAGAAGCTCTTTGCCGCTTTGCTGGTCACCGCGATGGCTCTGTCCACCCTGACCGCCTGCGGCAGCAAGACTGAGACCCCGTCCGCCGATGCCTCCACCGACAGTGACAATTCCGCCGCCACTACCACGGTCGACTATCCCACCAAGGACATCACCGTAGTGGTGCCCTACGGCGCCGGCGGCACCACTGACCTGTGCGTCCGCGGCGTGCTGGACGCTGTTGACAAGAGCGTTGTCACCAAGAATTTCATTGTTTCCAACGTTACCGGCGGCTCCGGTCTGGTGGGCGCCAGCCAGTTTGTCAATGCCAAGTCCGACGGCTACACCATCGGTGTGCTGAACTGCGACCTGGTGCTCAACAACGTGCTGGGCAACACTGACATCACCTCTGACCAGTTCGTGCCTCTGGCCTGCATTGAGAATGACCCCTATCTGTTTGTCGTGAGCAAGGACGCTCCCTATCAGACCTTTGAGGAATTCGTTGAGTATGCTAAGGCTCATCCCGGCGAGATCACCGTGGCCGACACCGGCGCCGGCGCCGCTCCCCACCTGGGCTATCTGGCTCTGGTGCAGGATCTGGGCCTGGATCTGAAGACTGTTGCCTATGACTCCGCCGCCGACAGCGTTGTGGCTGTGGTCAGCGGCGAGGTGCAGGCTGCCATCACCGCCTCCGGCGCTGCCGTTGGTCAGATGGACGGCGGCAACATCGTCCCTCTGGCTGTGACCTCCAACGAGCGTCTGTCCACCTATCCCGACGTGCCTGCCATGGGCGAGCTCTACACCGAGCTGGCTGATATGCAGGTCAACAGCTGGATCATGGTGGCTGTGAAGGCCGACACCGATCCCGAAATCGTCTCCTTCCTGCAGAGCGCGTTCGCTCCCGCTGCCGTGTCTGATACTTATAAGACCACCCAGGAAGGCTTCTTCTTCCAGCCCGTTGAGGAGATGAGCAATGAGGATATGCTCAACTTCGTGGCTGAGCAGCACAGCTACTACGAGTCCCTGCTGAAGTAAATCCATTGATCTCAGAGGCGGTGAGAGCTCCGCGGATCCCGCGTCCGGCTCTCACCGCCTTTCCCTTTATCAAGGAGGACACACATGAAAAAGTATAACATCGGCATCTCTCTGGTGCTGCTGGCGGTCTCCATGGCTATGTTCGTCACGGCCGCCGGCCTGCCCGCCAGCAACGATGCCTCTATCGGCCCCGGAAGCTGGCCCAAGGTACTGGCCTGTCTGATGGGCGTCCTGTCCATCCTGCTGCTCATCCAGAGCTTGGGGGACAAGTCCGGCAGAGAGGCCCCCTTCAAGCCGGGAGCAGAGCTGAAGCGGGTATGCATCGGTATTGCAATTCTGGCGGTTTTCTGCGCCCTTTTGTATTTTGCGGGCTTTATGATCGCCTCCGCCTTTATGGTACCCGCCGTGATGCTGCTGATGGGTGAAAAGCGGCTCCCGGTTCTGGTGGGCCTTACCGTAGGCGTTCTGGCCGCGGTTTACATCATCTTCTCCGTGGCCCTGAAGCTGCCCCTGCCCCAAGGCATCCTGTTTTAACGGAAAGGAGCATACGCAATGGAAGCATTTATGACAGCACTGACCTATGTGCTCCAACCCTATCACATCGGCGTTATTTTCTTTGGTACCCTGATCGGTATTCTGGTGGGCGCAATGCCCGGCCTGTCCTCGATCATGGGCCTGAGCATCATGATGCCCCTGACCCTCTCTCTGGAGGGCAACGCCGGTATTCTGATGCTGCTTGGCATCTTCTGCGGCGCGATCTACGGCGGCTCCATCACCGCCATTCTGATCAAGACGCCCGGCACAGCCAACTCCGCCGCCACGGTTCTGGACGGTTATCCCATGGCCACCCGTCTGGGCCAGCCGGGACGGGCCATCGGTATTTCCACCATGGCTTCTACCTTCGGTGGCCTGTTCAGTGCGGTGATGCTGCTCTGGACCGCGCCTCTTCTGAGCAAGTTCGCTCTGAAATTCGGCGCCGCCGAGTATTTTGCACTGGCCATGTTCGGTCTGAGCATGGTCACCAGCATCTCCTCTAAAAACGTAATCAAGGGTCTCATCGGCGCCGTTCTGGGTCTGATGATGTCCACCATCGGTATCAACTCCCTCACCGGTTCTCCCCGGTTCACCTTCGGCTCCGTCTATCTCACGGGCGGTATTGCCATGGTCCCCACCCTGATCGCGCTGTATGCCTTCTCTCAGGGGCTGAGCAACATCGAGGAGGGCAAAAAGGGCGGTGAAAAGAGCAACGCCAAGCTGGAGCGGGTCCTGCCCACGCTGGCTGATATAAAGACCACCTTCCCCACCATTCTCCGCTCCAGCGTCATCGGCACCGTGATCGGCGCCATCCCCGGCACCGGCGGTGATATCGCCAGCTGGGTAGGCTACAACGAGGCCAAGCGCTGGTCCAAGCACCCCGAGAAATTCGGCGAGGGCGTTCCCGAGGGCATTGCCGCTCCTGAGGCAGCCAACAACGCTATCTCCGGCGGCGCGCTGATCCCTCTGCTGACGCTGGGTATCCCCGGTGACGCAGGCACGGCAGTTATGCTCAGCGCCCTGATGATGCAGGGCGTCATTCCCGGCCCCACCCTGTTCACGGATCAGACCGGCATGGTCTACACCATCATCGCCGGATTGTTCTTTGCCAATATTGCCATGTGTATTCTGGGCTATGCCGCCATCCGGGGCTTTGCCAAGATCGGCAATGTGTCCAACACCTATCTGACTCCCATTGTGTTCGTGTTCTGCGTGGTAGGTACCTATGCTCTGAACAACAACATTCTGGATATCTTCATGATGATGATCTTTGGCGCAGTCGCTTTCTTGCTGATCAAGTGCGACTTCCCCATGCCTCCGATCATTCTGGGTCTGATCCTGGGCAATCTGGCGGAAAAGAACCTCCAGCGGGCTTTGGTGATCTCCGATGGCAGCATCTCCATTTTCTTCACCCGACCCATCTCGCTGGTAC
>CAKTGD010000045.1 GCA_934561335.1 uncultured Oscillospiraceae bacterium | reverse complement strand
CGGCTGATTCCCGTGACTACGCGTCTTTCGTCCCGGAGGGCGCACCCATCCCCGGCTTTGATGTCGAGGAGGATTTTTCCCGTATCCGTGTCGGCAGTCACAAAATCGCCTGCCTGCTCAAACTGAGCGAGGAGTTTGCACTTGATGCGGACTTTGATCTCAAAAAATACATTTCCGAGCGTATGGGTAAGTCTTTCGCATATGCGGAGGACAAAGCATTCATCTGCGGCAGCGGCGTAAACGAGCCATTTGGACTGATTCATGATACCGAAGGCGCAGAAATAGGAACGACGGTATCTGCGCTGACCTATGATGCCATCATTGACTTGTTCTTCTCTGTGAAACCCGAATATCGCGCCCATGCTACTTGGCTGATGAATGACCGCACCGCTGCGGCACTTCGGAAGTTGAAAGACGATTCGGGAAATTACCTGTGGAACAGCAGCACGGATACCATCCTCGGTAAGCCGATCCGCATCTGCAATGAACTTCCGGACATTGCTGCCGGAGCAAAGCCCGTACTATTCGGTGACTTCCGGTACTACTGGATCGTAGACCGCTCTCCCGTCAGCATGAAAGCGCTGAAGGAGCGCTTCGCCATGAGCGGCCGTGTGGGATATGTTGCGTTCGAGTTGCTCGATGCCCGACTCGTGCGCAGGGATGCCGTAAAAGCGATCTCCATTATTGAAGAAAGTGTGTGATCCTATGAGCGTAGCGGTCGGCACATATGAAGGCAGACCCTGCACCGTTTCGGAAATGGCCGTGGGCAACACTCTGTTCACGGTCATCTCCGTACAAAGCGATTCTGCAAGGGAAACTGCTTTTGAAAAAGTCAAAAAACTGATCCTGGGCAACTGCACATCAGCTCCGGAAAAGTTATCTCAAAATTCAAATAAACATTGAAGAAATGGCTTGCTTTTTCTGCAACAGTACGGGAATATGTAGTACCGCTTGAAGACGATCGGAAAGGAGAATTATTATGAATATGAACATCAGCGTTCCCAAAACAAACAGACCGTCTTTCTCTGTTGCAGGAGACAAGGTCACCGCTCTTTACTGCAGACTGTCCCGTGATGATGATCTACAGGGCGAAAGCAACAGCATCGTGAACCAGAAAGCTATTCTGAAAAAGTATGCCGACGATCACGGATTCACCAATACGGCTTATTTCGTAGACGATGGTTACAGCGGAACAAATTTTGATCGTCCTGACTGGCAACGCCTGCTCGGTATGATCGACGAAGGGCGTATCGGTACCATTATCGTGAAAGATATGAGCAGATTGGGAAGGGACTATCTTCAGGTGGGTATGTACACGGAGATGTTGTTCCCGAACAACGATATCCGCTTCATCGCCATCAATAACGGTGTAGACAGTGCAAATCAGATGGAGAACGACATAACGCCGTTCATCAACATTTTCAACGAGTTCTACGCCAAAGACACCAGCAAGAAAGTCAAGGCTGTGTTCCGCGCTAAAGGAAATTCCGGCAAACCGCTGACTACCAATCCGCCTTACGGCTATCTGAAAGACCCCAATGACAAGCAACATTGGATCATAGACCCGGAGGCGGCACCGGTAGTACAGGAGATGTTTAAAATGTGCGTTGCCGAAAAAGGCCCTTCGCAGATCTCGAAAGAACTGATGCGCCGTGGCATTCCGACGCCCTCCGAACATATGCATACGCTTGGAATCAAGACGCCCGCAAAGCAGTCGGAACAGCCCGGCTTCTGGCAGCAACGCACCATAGCAGACCTACTGATGAAGCCCGAATACTTGGGCCATACGGTCAATTTCCGTACAAGGAGGAAGTCCTTCAAGTGCAAAAAGACCGTGTGGAACGATCCTTCCGAATGGTCAATCTTTGAGAATACCCACGAACCGATCATTGATCAGGAAACATTTGATATCGTCCAGCGTATTCGGGACGGGCGCAGGAGACTTACTCCGATCGGTGAGATGCCGATACTCTCCGGAATACTGTTCTGCGCCGACTGCGGAGCCAAACTGTACCAAGTCAGATCGAGGGGCTGGAAACACGAACAAGAGTACTTCACCTGTGCATCCTACCGAAAGGGGCAAGGGCTGTGTTCTCCCCACCAAATTCACAATGTCCAGGTGGAAGAGATCCTGCTTCGGCAATTAAAGAGCATTACGGCTTATGCACGTTCCCATGAAACGGAATTTGTAGAACTGGTCACGAAGCAGAACGAAAAGGAGTTCAATCGCCTGATGCGTAGCAGCAGCAAGGAACTTGTTCAGGCGAAAGAACGCATCAATAAGCTGGATAGTATCATGCAACGGCTCTACGAAGATAACCTCGACGGAAAAATATCCGACGACCGTTTTTTTCGAATGTCCGCTACCTACGAAACCGAGAAGAAACAATTGGAAGCAAGAGTCGCAGAACTGGAGGCGGCCATTGCGGAGGCTCGGGAGCAACGCCTGAATGCAGATTCCTTCTTGGGAATGGTGCGCCGGTACACGGACATTACAGAACTTACCGCAGAGATCATCCGATCTTTCGTGGAGAAGATCGAAGTGAAGAAACCGGAAAAGATCCCCGGCACACGGACAAAAAAGCTGACCTTGGTCATCTGGTGGAACTTTATCGGTGTGGTCGATATCCCGCAACAAGAGCAAAAAGAAACGGCATAGCCTACATGATCGTAAGCTATGCCGTATCCTTTTTGAGCACCTTTCGTTCTTAAGTGAATGCGGACTTAAGTGTGCTTTTTTTGGTACGAATAGTGATAACGACAAACTCTGAAACCCGCATAAAATCTACGTTTTTTACCGCCGCCGCAAATGCTTTTACACCATAACACAAACTGAATAAGAAATCAATACGCCGCCCAAGAGAGACTATGGGCGGCGTTTGCTATATAAACGCAAGGAAGGAGATGGTGCCGTCCCGTTTATCCGTGGGTCTAACGAAGGTTAGGCCCTTTTTTCATGCCAGAACAAAGGAGGTTGCGAAATGGCAAAAGAAAATACAGCCAGCACAACGGATCAGGTATCGCCTGTCAAGGATGTGGAGCAGAAAAATCCTGCTCCTCCCGCCCCGGAGGTATCGGGAGTGAAGCCCGAGCCTCCTGTTGCCGTGGATCCCACTACTCTGTTTGAAATGGAGGAAGCGCCCTCCGGCCCCGGCAAAAAGGATATTCCTTCGCCGGAAAATGTTGTGATCACGTTTGAGAAGATCAACGAGATCAAGGCTGAGAAGGAGGTGGTGCCCTGGAAAGCCGCGAAGGTCGTGGACGACAAGCAGCCGAAGCCTCCGGCCAAGGATGCCGTCAAGAAGGAGCCTCCGGCCCCGACCAAAGCGCCGAAGCAGCGCAAAGTCACCAAGGACAAGGCCGCTCCTGCCAAGACCGACAGCGCAAAGGCGGTAAAGGCTCCCAAGGACAAAGCCCCGGCGAAATCGGAGCCTCCGGCCTCCAAAGCCGAGCCCCCGGCCAAGGCCGAGCCTGTGGCGGCCCCGCGCTCCCAGGAGGTAGAGCAGGTCGTATACATCAAGCTGTCGGAGCTGCACCCCTTCAAAAATCATCCGTTCCAGGTCCGGGACGATGATGAAATGCGGGCCATGGTGGAGAGTGTCAAGGACAAGGGCATTACCAATGCCGCCGTAGTCCGCCCCCGGGAGGGCGGCGGGTATGAGATGGTATCCGGCCACCGCCGCATGAAGGCCAGCGAGCTTGCCGGTTTTGTGGATATGCCCTGTATCGTCCGCAATCTGACGGACGAGCAGGCCATCACGCAGATGGTGGAGGACAACACGACCCAGCGCGAGAGCATCCTCCCCAGCGAGCGGGCCAAGGCGCTGAAAATGCAGTTGGAGGCCATCAAGCGGCAGGGCGCCCGAGGCGACCTTGCCACTTCGGGCCAAGATGGCCCGAAGTGGGAGAACGGCCAGCGGTCCAATCAGATCGTCGCGGACCGCAACAAGATGGCGGTCAAGCAGGTACAGCGTCCGACCCCGGCCATAAAGCGGAACTGCGGACCTGTGCCGTCTGCGGCAAGCTCTTTCCCCTGCAGGGCAAACGGGCCTTCTGCTCCGACGCCTGCAAGGAGGCCGCGAAGCGCGAGCGACAGCGGGAATATATGCGTCGCCGGAGGGATGGTATGTAGACATTTAGGCCCTCCAAAACCCTTGTAAACAGGGGCTTTCCGGGGCCGGAAACGGGGTGGGTAATATGATTTCCCATCCCACCCCTGTTTTCCAGAGAAAAAGCTAACATTTTGGAAAAGACACGGATAAAGAAAGATAACTTCGGGCCACGTTGGCCCGAAGTCAAAAAAAGGAGGTATTTTACTATGCAGGAAAAGGACAACTATCTCAAAAACGCGGAGCTCAGTACGGAGCAGAACTACAACATGATCGACGGTATCCTGAACAACGAACCCACCCCCGTACCTGAGCCGGGGCGGGAGCCGCTGGACAAGGTGAAGGAGCCACCCCGCAAGAAGCGCAGCCGTGAGCGTGACGACAGATGACCCGCAAGCGCATCCGTAACGTCCCGATCTACGTTTGGGTGCGACAGGACGAGCTGGAGGCCATACAGGAACGTATGGCCTCCCTCGGTATTCAGAACATGAGCGCCTATATCCGAAAAATGGCGCTGAATGGGTATGTGCTCCATGTGGACCTTGCCCCGGTAAAGGAGCTTGTGTCCCTGCTTCGCCGCTGTTCCAACAACATCAATCAGGTGGCGATACAGGCCAACACCTACGGCGGGATTTATCCCGGCGAGATTGAAAGCCTGCGGCTGGACTATGACGCCCTGTGGGAACGCATGGGAGAGGTTTTGAAGCAGCTTGCGGAGATAACAACCCTATAATATGGAAACCGTCAAATTGAAGGGCCATGATTCTCAGTCAAGTATCTCTTTTTCAGCGGCTTTCAATTCTTCGAGTTCCTCATAGTATCGCTTGACTGAAATATCCATACACGCCTTTCGGTTTTCAGGGGTACGCATTGATATATATTTCTGGTTATAGAACAAAGTAAAATCATGGATAGTCGCTGCCAGATTGCTGCAACGCTGAGACCATTCCTTTAATTCATTTGGCGGAATGTCAAGCTCACTTTCAGGAAAATACAACTTTTCTATTTGAGGAATAATTGGTGCCATATCAGCAATAAGCTGTCCTTCATCCTTTGTTTGATTAACGTATTCGTTATATATAGTGATAGTTTGCTCTGCAAGCGTTATCATTTGCGTGATAATCTCTTTGGTAAGTGAGATCAATGTCTCTTTGTCGCCGGTATGTTCTATCGTAAAAGTTCTAAGCGACTGATAATATGGGTGTATGCTGAAATGAATATCGTTGATTACTTCGGCGTTTTTTTGCTGACGATACCAATACTTTTTGTCCTGTGTTTCATCAGCCCAAGTTGTGTGACAAATGTAATTACCATTTGTGATGTCCGACTCATCAAATCCAAAATAGCAGAAAATAAGGTTGGCTGGCTTTCCGTGCCAATGTCGCTGGGCATTTGAATTGCCGTAGATTTCTAAGAACCTTACTTTTTTAACGATTTCGTGGTTAAGTTGAGAGATTTCCGAGAAGGAGAATGGCTGTTTAAGGATCACCTTAACGCAATACCTTTTGGCGATACCATTATGAAGCGGCTCAACTGTGTAGATGGTATATTGTTCAGTATCTTCAAAATACTTTTTTATCTCATAAGGTTTATAGTCCTCAACTTCAAAGAGTATCGTTCCCCCAATGTTCGCTCGATAAATGGGGTCCTGCCTTTTTGTTGGATTGTTTTTATTCCATATCTCCATGTAAAGAAATAGTAACCGCTTAATATCATATAGCGATTTTTTACCTGCGCGAACTATGTGGGTATCAGTTAGTGCATCGCATAAAAAACTTGTAAATAAACTAATCGGTTTTGTCGGATGCCCATAGGAATACTGCACATCGTTGCTTGATGCAATAACCGCATATCCTTTTCCAGCAAACTCATCTGCGGTGCTGGTTATATCAAAAACAGCAGATCCATCGACCTCAAAATTTCCAGCCATACAACAATCAAGAAAAAGGATTTTATTTTTCGACGGAATAGCCTCTAAGTAGCTAATCAAATCCTTCGTTTTTATTTGGGCATCACTAAGCAGCAAATGATGACTTCCCAGAATCGTTCCACCGTGGCCAGAAAAGTAAAGCAAAAATGTATCATCCTTGTTGCACATACAAGACAGGGTATGCAAGGCATCAACGAAGTTATTACCTGCTACTTTTCCTGTATGTCCGCACACAATGATGTCTGCCGGGTCAACTTTCATTCCTTGTATAAAAGCCCGCTCTACTGCGATAATGTCGTTTTTGCAAAACGGAAGATTTTTTTGCCCCATTTTTGAGTATTCACTTACTCCAACAATTAAGGCTCTCGTAGTTGCCATATTAAAACCTCTTCTTGAATTGATACATAGAATTATACCAGATGGACATCGTAAAAACCATATATTTTTCGGGCCAAGTTGGCTCGAAGTGCGGGGACAGGATCGGCAAAGTCTCGACATCATTGTTGCCCCGTTAGAGGCATGGTACAATATAGGTGTAGGATAAACATAGACGCTTTAGAAAGGGGCTGCACGATATGAGACTGATCCTGAAAATCCTTGTTCTCCCGATCATCCTGGTGCTGACGCTGCTGACAGCGGTGCTGGGTTTCCTTGTGGCGTTGGCAGGCTGGCCGCTTTCTATCATCGCCTCGATCCTCGGCATCCTCAGCTTCATCACGCTGGTAACGGGCGGCGGTACGGCGGCGGGCATAGGCGGCATGGTGATCGCCTTTCTGATTTCACCCTTCGGCCTTCCCGCCGTGGCGGGGTGGATCATCGAAAAGCTGGCTGATCTCAACTACTCGCTGAAATGCTTTTTGACCGATTAACTGACTTCGGGCCAAGTTGGCCCGAAGTCCCACCACAAGTGGCGGCTGTAAAAGGCCGCTGTCATTTTTGTTAAGGGGGGATGCCTATGGCGACGACCTATCTAAAGGCCCACCACATCAGCAGAGGCGAGACCATAGCGCAATCCATGAGAGATCGTTTTGACTACGGCCAAAACCCGGATAAGACGGAGCAGGGCGAGCTTATCATGGCTTATGAGTGCGACCCCCGGACCGCCGACGCGGAGTTTCTTTTGACGAAGGCCAGGTACAAGGTGATTACAGGCCTGGAGCAGAAACGGGACGCGGATGTGCTGTGCTATCAGATCCGTCAATCCTTCCCGCCGGGAGAAATAGATCATCGGGAGGCACTGAAAATCTCCTATGAGCTGGCTATGCGCTGGACCAAGGGCAAGCACGCTTTTTTCGTCGTTTCCCATACCGACAGGCCCCACGCCCATTGTCATATCTATTTCAATTCAACCTCGCTGGACTGCACCCGGAAATACCGGGATTTCCTCGGATCGGCCCGCGCCCTGCGCAAGCTCTCCGACAGGGTATGTATTGAGCACGGCCTTTCAGTCATTCAGAATCCGAAGCTGAAAAGCCAAGGGCGCTTTCAGCATTATGGCCAATGGCTGGGCGCTGATAAGCCGCTGACCCATCAGGAAAAACTAAAGCGGCAGATTGATCTTGTGCTGGCAGAAGGGCCCGCCGACTTCCCCGATTTTCTCTGCCGTATGGAGGCGGCGGGATACGAGGTCAAAGAGCAGCGCGGGGTTATTAGCTTTCGGGCTCCAGGGCAGGAGCGATTTACACGGCTGCGGGCTGAAACACTCGGCGCGGGCTACGGCCCGGAGGATATACGCGCCGCTCTCGGCGGTAAAGGCCGGACGGTGCCTCGGCGCAAAGTCAGCCTGGCAATCGACATCCAAGCTCGTATGCAGGCAGGCAAAGGCCCCGGCTATGAGCGGTGGGCCAGGGCGTTCAATGTCAAGCAGATGGCGGCGGCGCTGGCCTATATCCAGGAGCACGGCCTGACGGATTATGCGGAGCTTGCCGACAGGGCGGCCAAGGCAACGGACAGCTTTCACACGCTGGAATGGCAGGTTAAGAACATCGACGCTGACTTGCAGCGCAACAGCGAGATCATGGGCGCGGTGGTGAATTATGCCAAGACACGGAGCGTGTTCGAGGGCTACAAGGCGTCTCGGTACAGCAAGAAATATCTTGCGGAGCATGAGGCCGACATCCAAACACACCGGGAGGCGCGGGCCGTTTTTTCGCGGCTGCTGGCCGGGGGAAAGCTGCCAAGCATGGACGCTCTCAAAGCGGAGCGTAAAAAGCTGACAACAGAGCGCCGGGATACCCTACAACAGTATAAGGAGGCCAAGGCGGATATGCGGGAGATCGTGACGATCAAGGCCAATATAGACCGTCTGCTGGCCGTAACCGGCGACAGCCGGAATAAGGAAATGGAGCGATAGCGACATGACGCAACCAAAAGACGCGAAGCGGCTGACTTCGGGCCAACTTGGCCCGAAGTGCCGGGTTTGGGGAGGCTCCCCAACAAGCAGTTTTTCCGGCCCTCCGGGGCCGGAAAAAAGCAAGTGTCAATACACTTGCCGTGCTTGCCGGTACAGCGAAAAGCCCAAACTGCGCGAAAAACGGAGGCCGCGCTTTTCTCACACGTCCTCCGCTTCTTTGGTCTCTTTGACTGTCCGTATCAGGTTTTCAACAAGATGCAGGTCCTTTGCATCCATGGAGCTCAACATGACATTGATCCGCTTTTTACAAGCGTCATCTGCTCCCATGTCTGGATAGAAAAACTCGTCAACCGATATATCGAACATCGTCACCAACTGATAGAAAATATTGAGGCTCGGATGTTGGCCGTCATTCTCATGGTACATGACGGTGCGCGGGTCACGGTCAATGATATTGGCCAGTTGTTCCTGGGTCAACCCCTGTCTTTCCCGTGCCCGTTTGATAGCCGTCCCAATGTCGTGAAAATCAAATTTGCGGTCATCGCGTTCATACTTCATATCATCACGACCTTATGTAATTTTATATTTCAGGTGGCCTGATTTGAACGGTATTTGATTTCATGTTAGAGACTGTTTAATTTCATCTCTGTTTATAAAAAGTAAAGCCGATCATATTTTCATTCTCTTTTGTCCAAGGCACATTTTTTCCCAACTCGTTAGCACCCAGCGATAGAACTACTGCGAGTATTTCCCAAAAAGACACGTATTTCTAAATAGACATTCGAAAAAAAGGTGCCCGCCTGCAAAATGCGGACGGGCACAAATGAATGGTTATCAGAGTTCAGTTGTTACGACAACTCATGTGCATAACCAGAAGCGTACTGCAGAATTATACTTGCTTTGAATAACGTACTTCGCGCAACTTCTTGCCTACTTCAATTTCTTTAGAATGTCCGTCAAACTCAAACCCATTTTTTTCGTAAAACCGTCTGGCGCGTATATTATCTTCTAAGACCCAAATCGTAATGAATGAAAACCCTAATGCTTTTAATCTATCAATACAGAATTGAAATGCTACTTGCGTAGCAGGAGTTCCCCAATAATCCGGATGAAAGTAAATTGAATATATTTCTCCTACGGTATTTGGTGAATCCTTTTCATGGCTTTTACTTAATGAAGCAATGCCAGCGGACTGATCGTTAACCACAAAAAGATAGTATTCTTCGGGTTGAGATTCAATTATATTTGAAAAGATTTCTGCACGTTTTTCAGGCGTAAATGCTGCTATGATCTCATTCGGAATAATATTAGCATACGCTTTTTGCCACGAACACGAATGGACAAAGCCCATCTCTGCGGCGTGCTTTTTTGTTGCTCTAATTATTTTTACATCCATAAAACACACCTTCTCTCTTGACAATAAGATGCGAATATCGTACTATATTAGTACGACAATCGTATCATAAAGGGGGTGCAATGTCAATGGATAGCGTACAAAAACTGAATGATCTTTGGCATGTTGTTGGTATGCGCATGAAAAATGAAATGAATAATGGAAAACACCCTGTCATACGTGGAATTTCGATGGTAGAACTAAGCATTTTAGAAGTTATAGAGCAGAACCCACTTTGTATGATGAAAACAATTAGCGACCTGTTAGGCTTACCAAAAAGCACATTAACCAGCGCGGTAAAACGACTTGAAGAAAAAGAGTATGTTGCAAAAAGGCATAGCTCCTTAGATAAACGTGCATATTGTCTTGAATTAAAAGATAGGGGCATAAAAGCTCAGCAAGAACATTGTGAAATTGAAATGTCGGTTTTTCAAGAATTATTGCAGCCATTAACTCTGCAAGAAGTTGATACATTCATAAAATTGTTTACAAGGGCCGTAAATAATCCCGAGGAAATACGATGAATCTGAAGGAGTGGGTACTCTGCCCAATATGTGGGAATAAAACAAGACTGAGGATTCGAGAAGATACTGTTCTTGAGAAATTTCCTCTTTACTGTCCCAAATGTAAACAAGAAACACTAATCAATGCAGATAAACTAAAAATAACCATCATCAAAGAGCCAGACGCTAAGACGCAGAGCCGATGATCGACAGTCAATGACTGTGATCGTCGGCTTGCTTTCGTTAAGGAGAGTTTTTGTTTATGAGAATGATCGCACGAAAAAAGGAAAAGCTGCATGACGGCGGGTAGTCCAAACTTGGCCTGACTATTACCTTTTTGACGGCGGCTTTTCCGGGAAAGCCGCCGTTTATGCTTGCACTACAATTTGATAGCTGACAAATAAGCGGCGGCAACAGGAGGATTGCCGCTATGT
>CAKTGD010000044.1 GCA_934561335.1 uncultured Oscillospiraceae bacterium | reverse complement strand
AAAGCCGACCAACAGCGAGTTCATCGCCATGATCGCGGATCGTATCCGCCTGCACAGCAAGCGCCAGATGCGCTGAGAATACAGACAATCAAACGGCAAGGGGAAGCGAGTGTATTCCTCTGGCCGTTTTTGCTTTTGGGAAAATGCACAAGGAACAGGCGGAAATATCTGATACAAAGACGAAAAACGACAAAAAGGGGACAGCGGTGAAAAAATGGGTTGACAAATTAGCCTAAGCTAACTATAATGGCCGTGTGGTTAGGAGAGGCTAACCAATTAGTTTTGACAACCGGTTAGCTTATGCTAATAAGGAGCGGGAAAGAAGGGATTGAGCATGATGCCGCTGACATTGGCCGATGTGGGACAAGAGCAGATCATCCGCCGGATTGGCGGAAACGATGAGGTGCGCAGGCATCTGGAAAATCTGGGCTTTGTGGCCGGGAGCGAAGTGACGCCCATCTGTTCGCTGGGCGGGAACGTGATCGTCAAGGTGAAGGAGGCCCGCGTGGCCATCAGCGAGGAAATGGCCCGTAAAATCATGGTATGAACAGGAAAAAGAATTTACATAGAAGGAGAGAGCAGCGATGAAAACATTGCGCGAGGTGAAGATCGGCCAGACGGCCAAGGTGGTGAAGCTTCACGGCGAAGGCCCTGTCAAGCGGCGCATTATGGATATGGGGATTACCCGGGGCACGGAGGTCTACGTCCGCAAGGTGGCGCCGCTGGGCGACCCTATGGAGGTCACCGTCCGTGGCTATGAGTTGAGCCTGCGAAAGGCCGACACGGAAATGATTGAGGTTGAGTAAAAATTTTACAAAGCGGTTAGCGGAAGCTATCCGAAAGGAGCGAGTATGGAAAAACAGATCAGAATTGCCCTTGCGGGCAACCCAAATTCCGGAAAGACCACGCTGTTCAATGCGCTGACCGGCTCCAATCAGTTCGTGGGAAACTGGCCCGGCGTGACGGTGGAGAAGAAAGAGGGAAAACTGAAAAAGCATGAGGACGTGGTCATTATGGACCTGCCGGGCATCTACTCCCTGTCCCCCTATACGCTGGAGGAGGTGGTGGCCCGCAATTATCTGCTTGAGGAGCGTCCTGACGCCATTTTGAACATCATTGACGGCACCAATCTGGAACGGAACCTCTATCTGACCACCCAGCTGACGGAGCTGGGTATCCCCGTTGTCATTGCCATCAACATGATGGACGTGGTTCGCAAGAGCGGCGACCGGATCGACACGGCGGAGCTGAGCCGGGAGCTGGGATGCAAGGTGGTAGAGATTTCCGCCCTGAAGGGGGATGGCGTCATGGAGGCGGCGCAGGCCGCCGTGGAGGCTGCGTCCTCCGCCAAGACGGTGCCCATGCATACCTTTTCCGGGCCGGTGGAGCACGCCATCGCCCATATCGAGGAGGCGGCGGTACACAACATGCCGGAGGAGCGGCAGCGCTGGTACGCCATCAAGATCTTTGAGCGGGATGACAAGGTGCTGGCCAAGCTGAATATTCCCGATGAGACCATGCGCCACATCGAGGAGGACATCAAGGCTGCCGAGAAGGAGCTGGACGACGATGCCGAGAGTATCATCACCAACGAGCGCTATGTGTACATCGCTGAGGTTATCAAGAGCTGCTATCAGAAAAAGAACAGAGGGGCGCTGTCCGTTTCCGACAAGATCGACCGCGTTGTGACCAACCGCTGGCTGGGTCTGCCCATCTTTGCGCTGGTGATGTTCATCGTGTACTGGGTGGCCATGGTGGGCGTAGGCGCCCCCGCCACCGACTGGGCCAACGACGGTGTGTTCGGCGATGGCTGGCACCTGCTGGGCATTGACGGCGGCTATGGTGAGCTGTCTGAGCGCTACAGCGAGGCGGAGACGCTGGCTGTTGGCTACGACCTCTACATGGCCGAGCACGGCGCACTGGCCGCCGACGGCACCTTTACCTATGATGTGGAGGACGAGGAAACGCTGGCCGTCACCACTGAGACGGCCACGCTGGCGGACTATGAGGCCGCCAAGGCCACGCTGGCGGGGATCGGCGAGGAGCCGGATCCTGCCGACTATGGCGTGTGGGTGCCCGGCATTCCCGTCCTGATTGGCAATGCGCTGGAGTCCGCCGGTGTCTCCGCGTGGCTCGGCGGACTGATACTGGACGGCATTGTGGCCGGTGTCGGCGCGGTGCTGGGCTTCGTGCCCCAGATGCTGGTGCTGTTTTTGATGCTGGCGTTTTTGGAGGCCTGCGGCTACATGGCCCGTATCGCCTTTGTGCTGGACCGTGTGTTCCGTAAATTCGGCCTGTCCGGCAAGAGCTTCATCCCCATGCTGATCGGTACCGGCTGCGGTATCCCCGGCATTATGGCGTCCCGCACCATTGAGAACGAGCGGGATCGCCGCATGACCATTATGACCACCACGTTCATTCCCTGCGGCGCCAAGGTGCCCTTTATCGCCATGATCGCCGGCGCCCTGTTCGGCGGCAGCGCGTGGGTGTCCACCTCCGCCTATTTCATCGGCATGGCCGCCATCATTCTCTCCGGTATCATGCTGAAAAAGACCCGGATGTTCGCCGGTGACCCGGCCCCCTTCGTGATGGAGCTGCCTGCCTACCACTGGCCCACGCTGGGCAACGTCCTACGCTCTATGTGGGAGCGGGGCTGGTCCTTCATCAAGAAGGCCGGTACCATCATCCTCCTGTCCACCATCTTCGTGTGGTTCACCACCTACTTCGGCTGGGTGGACGGTACGTTCCGTATGCTGGAGGAGTCCGAAATTGACCGCTCGCTGCTGGCGGTCATCGGCGGTGTGCTGGCGTGGATCTTCAAGCCTCTGGGCTGGGGCAACTGGCAGGCGGCTGTGGCCTCCATCACCGGTCTGGTGGCCAAGGAGAACATCGTCGGCACGCTGGGTGTGCTGTACGGTGGCGGAGACGGCACGGTATATGACGCCATCGCGGCTGCCTTCAACGGGATCACCGGCTACTCCTTCCTGGTGTTCAACCTGCTGTGCGCCCCCTGCTTTGCCGCCATCGGCGCCATCAAGCGGGAGATGAACAACGCCAAGTGGACGTGGTTCGCCATCGGCTATCAGTGCGGCTTTGCCTATGCCGTCTCGCTGATGATCAACCAGTTCGGCGGATGGTTTATCGGCTCCGGCAGCATCATCGGTACCGCTGTGGCCGCTGCGATTCTGGCTTTCCTGCTGTACCTGCTGTTCCGTCCCTACAGAGAGGCCGCCAGATTGAGCGTTGCCATGTAAAATTCACATATTTATAGTTTTCAAGAGAAAGGAGCGCACTTGTCATGCTGGCTGATATTCTGATTTGTTTTGTTTTGATTACCATTGTCACCTCTATTGTCTACTCACTCATTAAAAAGAAAAAGCAGGGCAAGAGCCTCTGCTCTGGGTCCTGCGGCAGCTGCTCACATTGTAGCGGCGGCTGCGGACATAAGTAATCGAAAGAGCGGCAAGGCGCCAAAGCCTTGCCGCTCTTTCTCGTCCAAAGGGAACAAGCTGCTTGACACAGGACGTGAATCGGGCTATCATGGGATAGAATTTTGCAGCAAGAGGTATACGGATATGGAAGAGAAACTGACGCCGCGTAAGCAGCAGGCTTTGGAGATGCGCAGCAAAATCCAGACTGTGGCGCTGGATCTGTTTGATAGATCCGGCTTTGACAATGTCTCGGTGGAGGAAATTGCGCAGGCCGCCGGATGCTCTGTGGGGAATATTTATCATTATTTCAAGAGCAAGGATGAACTGGCCATTCAGGTGACGGGCCATGTTGACGAGGCGTATTTGCAGCTGGAGCAGGCATATCTGGAGGATACGGTTCGCACGGCCCGTGAGAAGCTGCTGGATTTTGTAGGGCAGTCACTGCGCATCAGCGCCAGCGATCCGGTGCTGTACAAGGCCTTCAGCCATGCCATGAAGTTTCCGGAGCAAAAGGTGCTGCAGCGCAATGAGCACCGTGTCTATTTCCGGGTGCTCTCTGAGCTGGTGGCGCTGTGCCGCGCAGAGGGAAGCATCCGGCCCGGCTTTGAAACGGACACGGTGGTGGAGTATCTGGTTACGCTTCAGCGGGGTATGCTGATGGAATGGCGCATTTATGAGGGCGCGTTTGACATCGCGGAGCGGGGGATCGCCGTGGCGGCTGTGCTGCTGGATGGACTGGCAAAGTAAATGCACAAAGGCGTTTGGTCGTTTTCACGTCCCAACGCCTTTCCTTTTGTTCACACTGCCGTTTTTTTTCGCAGGCGGCGAAAGATCGGGCGGACAGATTGACAAACAGGGGAAGGGCATGTCATACTGTGAATGATTGATTAAGCAATTCGGCAAAATAGCAGGAATAACAGGAAGAAGCAGGGAGGAGCCATGAAAGTACTTGTGATCAATCCCGGAGCCACCAGCACAAAGGTTGCGGTGTATGAGGAGGAGCAGCAGCTTTTCAAGGTAAGCATTGACCATTCCGCGGAGGAACTGGATCAGTTTGCCCATGTGATCGATCAGGCAGACTACCGAAAGGCGGCGATTTTGCAGGCTATCGCCGCTGCCGGTTACAAATTGGAGGCGTTTGACGCGGTCTGCGGCCGCGGCGGACTGTATCGGCCCATTCCCTCGGGCACATACGCGGTGAATGACAGGGTGATGCACGATGTGGAAACGGCGCCATACGGCGAGCATCCGTCCAATCTGGGCGCCTATCTTGCCGGGAAGCTGGGGGCTATGGTGGGAATCCCTGCATTTTTTGTAGACCCGGTCTGCGTGGATGAAATGACCGAGGTGGCCCACTTTACCGGCTTTGCCGGTCTGCGCCGCATCTGCCAGTTCCATGCACTGAACCATAAGTCCATCGGCCGAAAAGCTGCCGGGGAGCTGGGCAGGGCCTATGAGGACGTGAACCTTATTGTATGCCATCTGGGCGGCGGCGTCAGCGTGGGTGCACACCGGAAAGGCCGCGTGGTGGATGTGAACAACGTAAGAGACGAGGGCTCCATGGGTATGGACCGGGCCGGCGGCCTGCCGGTGAACCAGCTGATTGACTATTGCTTCAGCGGCAGGAGCCGCGATGAGGTGAAAAAAACCTTTGGCCGCCGCGCCGGAATGCTGTCCTATCTGGGGACCAATGATTTCCGCACGGTTCGCGCCAGAATGGCAGAGGGGGACAGGGAGGCCGAGGCGGCCTATCAGGCACTGGTCTACCAGCTGGCCAAGGATATCGGCGCCATGGCCGCCGTGCTGCAGTTTGATGTGGACGCCATTGTCTACACCGGCGGTATGGCCTTCTCCGAGCCGTTCTGCGATGATATCACCGCTTATGTGGGCAAGATCGCCAAGGTGATCCGGCTGCCCGGCGAGGAGGAGATGCGCGCACTGGCCGAGGGCGCGCTGCGCGTGCTGCACGGCGAGGCGGCGGCGGAATATTGAGGGTCGGCGGAAGCGTTCTTTCACGGTATCCCCGATTATTCAAAATTTCGTAATGACTTTTTTCACGGTTTGGGGTACAATGTGATGCGACTATCGACCGACAGGAGGAACCTTTTTTGAAAAAACTCTATGACGCGGTGCAGCGCTTTTGTGCGCGGCACCCCCGTTTTGGCATCCCCAATCTGATGCTCTACATCGTGGCCGGGAATGCAATCGTCTATTTCCTGATGGCATTTACCTGGAATACGGATGCAAATGCGCTGTCATTTTTGGCGCTGAATACCGCCGCGGTGCTGAAAGGCGAGCTGTGGCGTCTTGTGACCTATGTGTTTGTTCCCTCCGGCACGGGGATTTTCTGGCTGCTGATCAGCCTGTATTTCTACTATTGGATCGGCACCACGCTGGAACGCCAATGGGGTACGGCCAAGTTTACCCTCTATTATGTCAGCGGCGTGCTTTTGACGGCGCTGGGCGTGATGGTGGCCAGCCTGATCTCCGGCGTCAGCTATACGGTGAGCGGATCTTATTATGTGAACCTGTCCATGTTTTTGGCCTTTGCCTTTCTGTTTCCCAACACGCAGGTGCTGCTGTTCTTTGTCATCCCCATCAAGATGAAATGGCTGGCCTATCTGGACGCGGGGCTGTTTGCCGTGGATGTGGTGCGCAGCCTGCTGGTTGGCAACTGGGGCGCGGCGCTGCTGCCGGTGATCGCACTTTTGAACTTTGCCGTGTTTATCTGGCCGGAGGTGCATTATATGGCGGGACGTGCCGCCTATCGCCACAGTGCCCAGACGGTGCAGTTTAAGAAAGCGGCCCGCCAGCAGCGGCAGCAGGAACAGCAGCAGGGCTATCACCACAAATGCGCTGTTTGCGGACGGACGGATACGGACTATCCCGACCTTCAGTTCCGCTATTGCAGCAAGTGCGCAGGATACCACTGCTTCTGTCAGGATCATATCTTTAACCATGTGCATTTTACGGAGTAAAAATATAAAATGCCAAAAGGTCTGGGGAGCGGCTGCGTGACTTTGGCAGCGGCGGGCCGCGAGAGATTCATGTGCGCGCCGCGGGGAAAAAGGATTTGATTGATTCTTGCATCGTGCACACTGCAAGACCTTTCAGAACACATAAAAACACCCTGTTCTTGTAGAACAGGGTGTTTTTCATACGTTTCAGTTGGTCTTGTTATCCTTTGTCGCGGCAGCGTCCTTCATGGGCCATGTGGTGGGATCGGCGGTATCCTCGATCATCTTGCAGACGACCAGGTAGCGATGGTTATCGTCGCCATTCTTGCACACGGACAGGATCAGCACCTTGTCGCCGGCCACAGGCTTGTTCGCCTTGTCCAGATTGGTGGTGCCGTCAGTCTCTTTCCACAGCTGGTCGAAGAAGCTGTTGAACACCTCGGCATTGGTGAAGTCGTGGTAGTAGATGATATGGCTCAGGTCGTACTGCGCGCCGCCCACAATCTGATAGGTCACGCGGCGATCCTTCTGATACATGTACACCAGATGCTGCTTGCTGAAATCCATCTTGCTCAGGAAGGTCTGCAAGCCGCCGAACATGGTGCGGTTAGCCATGTTGTGGCCGTAAATCACCGTGACGGGATCGTTCAGATCGCGGCTATTGATGGTCTTGCCTTCCACGGCGGCCTCGGTGAACAGCGTGCCGGCCTTGTTGGTGTTGCCGTCCAGATCGCGGTTCAGGTAAAAATCGCGGTCGGTGGCATGCTGCGCCACAGGGTAGGACAGCTCTGTGCTGGAGCCCAGTGTAGAGGCGAACTCAGGCACTTCGATCCATGCATACACATCTTTGTACTTGGCGAAGGTGGCCTCCATGCCCTCCGGCTCTACAACGGGGTCGGGCTCTACACGGTTTTCGGTATCATCCGGTTCGGTAATGCTGGGACCATCCGTGTCATCCGGAGGATTGACGGGGTCATCTTTGCCGCAGCCGGCCAGTGCCAGAACCATCACCAGCGCCAGAACCAGCACCAGCATACGAGCGAAGCCCCGGCTGCGTTTTTCGAAGCACTGAGCAAGGCGGTTTAATATTTCTTTCATTCTTTTTCTCCTTTCGCGTGGCCGCGTTGGGCAGCCCATGGAAAACGGCGCCGGACAGGAACTGTCGGCACTTATTCAATAATACCATGATATGCCGCTAAAAGCAATATCAATTTGCGCTGTATCCCCCTTTTTACGGGAAATAAACGTTCCGTCTACTCAGGATAGACCAGACGCTCTACGGTCCAGTTGCGGATCAAATCGAAATAGAACGCGCAGCACTCCCGGGCCAACGCCGTGTCAAGGTTACGGTAATTTCCACATTCCCGCGAGGACTTTCCGGGCATGGGTTCGCTCCACGCGGCGCCCTGCGCGAAAGCCTGCCGCAAAAGTTCAATGGCCTGAGCGTCGCTCAGCTGTGCGCTGTCAAAGAGGAAATAGAAGCCTGTCTGGCAGCCCATGGGGCCAAAATAGATAACGGCGTCTTTTCGGGCGCTGTTGCGCAGCGCGGTGGCGATGATGTGCTCCACCGAGTGCATCTGCTCATTGGACAGCAGCTCGCCGGTGTTGGGCCGCTTGAAGCGCAGGTCAAAGGTGGTCACATGACCATCCCGGCGGCTGAGATACAGACCCGGCGTCAGCATATCGTGGTTGACGGTAAAGCTTGCGATTCGTTCCATGCTTTATGCCTCCAATTGCTCCGCAAAGGCCATGACGGCGGTGTTCAGATCCCGCATGGCGGTTGGGAAATTAAAATAGTAATCATGCTTGCTGGTCAGACAGTCGGACACCGATTTGAGCGCCATGAAGGGAACGCCGCAGCGGCAGCACACCTGTGCCGCGGCGCCGCCCTCCATCTCGCACAGCAGGGGATGGAAGGTGTCCTGAATCCAGTGGGCCCGCGCGCCGGGGACGCCGAACCAGTCGCCGGTGGCTACCGTGCCAGTACGGAAATCATAGCCGGTTCGCGCCATGGCAGCCTTGGCCCGGTCAAAGTCTGCGGTGGGGAATTCCACCATGTTTACGGTGGACACAAGGCCGATGGGGTCGCCGCAGCCGGTGGTGTCTACATCGTGCTGGATAAATTTTTCCGCCAGCACCAGCGTGCCGATGGGAACCTCCTCGAAGCAGCCGGCCACGCCGGCATTCAGGATAAGGTCGGGGTGATAGCGCTGAATCAGCAGCGCGGCGGCCATGGCTGCGTTCACCTTGCCAACGCCGCCGCAGCAGGCAATCATGTTGTCCCGGATCCGATAAAAGGAAACCCCATGTATGGTCTCCATGGGCCGCTCTCCGTGAATCAGACTGTCGATCTCAGAGGGCATGGCGTAAAAAAGTGCGATATTCATAATGGACCTCGATTCATTGTGTTCTCGGTCTATTGTAAGGAGGGAATGGGTCAAATGTCAAGTTGCATTTGCCGCTGCGGTGGGGTAAAATGGAAAAAAGAAAGGGGTGGCGTATGAGCGTTGCAGGAATCGTGTGCGAATTTAATCCGCTCCACAGCGGACATGCCTATTTGATGGCACAGCTGCGGCAGCAGGGGGCGGAGGCGCTTGTGTGCGCTATGAGCGGCAACTTTGTCCAGCGGGGAGAACCGGCGCTGGTGAATAAGCTGGCCCGGGCGGAGATGGCGGTGGATTGCGGCGCCGATCTGGTGCTGGAGCTGCCCACGCCCTGGGCTATGGCCACGGCGGAGATTTTTGCCATGGGCGGCGTGCAGCTGCTGCAAATGGCGGGATGTACCCACCTTGCGTTTGGCAGTGAGTGCGGCGAGACGGCGGCGCTGCAAAGGACGGCGGAGGTTCTGCTGCTGCCCCGGCTTCAGGCGGATATCCGAACGGAGCTGGCCGCAGGCGTTACCTATGCCGCGGCCCGGCAGCGCGCAGTGGAAAAATATCTGGGCCAGAGCGCCGATGCGCTGTCGCGGCCCAATGATACGCTGGCGGTGGAATACCTGAAGGCGTGCCGCAGGCTGTCGGCGGATATGAAGCCGGTGGCGATCCGGCGGGTCGGCGCGGGCCATGACGGCGGGGCTGCGGCAGGCTTTGCCTCCGCTTCCCATATTCGCCAACTGCTGCGGCAGGGCGGGGAGGCGGCCTATGGCTATATGCCGATGCAGGCCGCGGCGATACTGCGGCGCGAGGCGGCTGCCGGCCGCGTGACGGATATGCGCCATATAGAGCGGGCGATTCTGGCCCGGCTGCGGCAGTTGGATGAGGAGGAATTTGCCTGTTACGACGGCGGCAGGGAGGGACTATACCACCGCCTGAGCAATGCGGTGCAGCGCTGCGCTACACTGGAAGAGCTGCTGGCGGCGGCCAAAACAAAGCGCTATACGGCGGCGCGGCTTCGCCGGCTGGTGCTGGCGGCGTGGCTGGGGCTGGAAAAGGCACCGGAGGCGGTGCCATACGCCCGCGTGCTGGCGGCAAATGGGACAGGCCGTGAGGTGCTGCGGAAGATGAAGGACAGGGGCTGCCCGGTGCTGACAAAGGCGGCCGATGTAGCGGCGCTGGGGACGGAGGCGGAAACGCTGCTGCGGCGAGAGGCGGCGCGTACCGATCTCTATACGCTGGCCTACTGCGCGCTGGCGCAATCAAAGCCGGGCGGCGACTGGCGGCTGACACCGGTGATCCGGGATTGAAGCGGACGGCGCTTTGTGCAAATTTCACCAAGACCGGGGACGCAATTTGTCGGAGATTGGAGAAGAAAAAACTTGCTTTTTTACATGCGGGCCGCTATAATAAGCAAGATCATTTTGAAGGGGAGGGAATCTGCCGTGCTTAAGATGCGCAACAACAATTGCAAAGCGGTGGGTTCCGTTATTTCTGTTTTTGTTTTTCATAGTGGTTTCTGACCGATGTTTTTCATCGGTCTTTTTTTTGGACAGAAATATACCCTTGATCGGGAAGAGGTACATGGAAGATAAAAGAAAGAGAGGAATCATGTTATGAAAAAGAATCTTGGCTATGAAGCCATCTACGATGCACGCGAGCTGGGCATACCCCGGATGCTGCTGCTGGGCTTGCAGCACCTGTTCGCCATGTTCGGCGCCACGGTGCTGGTGCCTATTCTGGTCAGCGGCTATGGCCTGCCCCTGTCCATCCAGACCACGCTGCTGTTTGCCGGTGTGGGGACGCTGCTGTTCCACCTGTGCACCAAGTTTAAGGTTCCTGCGTTTCTGGGATCTTCCTTCGCCTTTTTGGGCGGCTTTCAGGCGGTAGCCAATCTCGACAGCGGCAAGTTCGCCGCCATGACCGGCGAGGAAAAGCTGCCCTATGCGCTGGGCGGCGTGGTGATTGCGGGCCTTTTGTATCTGGTGCTGGCACTGCTCTTTAAGCTGGTGGGCGCCAAGAAGGTCATGCGGTTCTTCCCGCCCATCGTCACCGGCCCCATCATCATCCTCATCGGTCT
>CAKTGD010000043.1 GCA_934561335.1 uncultured Oscillospiraceae bacterium | reverse complement strand
CCTTTGATTTCAAAGAGCACGTTCTCACCGGTCACTGCGCTTCATCCTCCTTTCAAAGATATCCAGTCCCTTGCCCAATACAATGTTGAGCGCCAGGTAGATTATGCCGGAAATGTAGTAGCAAGGCAGCGGGTTGTAGGTCGCCGTAACGACGATACCGTTGTTATACATCAGGTCGCCCACGCCCAGATACTGGATAATAGAGGTCTCCTTGATCATGGTCACAAACTCGTTGCCCAGCGCCGGCAGGATGTTTTTGACGGCCTGCGGCAAAATGATGCAGCGCATCGCCTGAGTCTTGGACATACCGCAGGACAGCGCCGCCTCGGTCTGCCCGTAATCCACCGCCTGTATACCGGATCGGATCACCTCCGCCACATAGGCCGCCGAGTTCATGGACAGCGCCAGCACACACGGCATGACCCGCGCCAGCTCCACGCCCAGCACCGTTCCCTCCGGCCATGGGATAAAATGCAGCTGATAGTACACGATGTACAGCTGCACCAGAAGCGGCGTGCCGCGGATAACGGTGATGTACACCTTGGCGATGCCGGAGACCGCCTTGAATCGTGATAGCCGCATCAGCGCGATCAGGCAGCCCAGAATGGTTCCGAAAAAGACAGTGATCAGGGATACCAGGACCGTGGCCTCCGTCCCCCGCAGGAAGTATTTGTAGTACTCCGAAAAGATCTGGATGATATCCATCGTGCGTTCCTCGCTTCCGTCCGGAATTTCTTGATGCGCGTATTGTATATTTATTCACTCGCTTTGTCAATACGCTTTTTCGCGCTTTCCACTAATTGCCCCGTATTTCGTCAAATTCGCACATAATTCAAGCGCTTTCCGTGTTTATTTATCGTTACTATTTATCCGGTTGTGTATGCCATTCTTTCTACACAGAATAAGTATTCATCATTTCCACTGTATACAGGAATAAATATTCTATATGTCACTGCCGCCGGCGCAGTAGCGACGCAGTGCCTCCCCACAGAACTGCCGGCAGCGGCATACAGCAAGCCCTCCGTATGTTTCAGTACATACAGAGACCTTTTCCGCTCCTCCGGTTTTCCTCTTTTTTCCAAAAATTTTCCCCATTTTCCAAAATTTCGTGTTGACACGAAAATCCGGCTGGTATATACTGTTTGGCAGGAGATTTTGGTTGTTTTCCACAAAGCGTACCGCTTTGCAGGGAAAAAGTGGTTGAAAACCGCGAATTTCATATTGTTTTAAGTTCTGTGACGTCGTGTGGCTGTGCGTTGTAAAGGCGATTTTTCGTCAGGGCGCAGCCTTAAAGGAATCAGGGTGACCAAACCCACCGCGGACGGCACTGTGAGCGCAAGGAAATGACCGAAACGGCTTCAGGCCGTTGGGGAAAACCCGCCATTGGGACGCAAGTCCTGAGAAGGTAGGTCATGTACGCAGGGGCAGAGACCCCGTGGCGCGAGGGCAGTAGAATTACACGAAAGAGAACTTGTTTGCAGCGGCGCACCCTCGTTGTAACATAGGCCGGAGTGTACGCTGACGTAATACGTCAGCGTTTTTTTGTCGAACACACCGGAGGGGCAGCGCCTTTTTTGAAGAACCATTCAAGGCGCATGCCTTTTTTTAAATATAGAGAGAAGATCACATGGCCCCGCGCCGGTTTTCCGCCCCACAGGGGGCAAAACAGGCGGGGCAGGAATGAAAAAGAAAGGACGAAAACGGAATGAAAAAGAGAATCGTATCATTCCTGATGGCACTGGTGATGGTGGTTTCGTTACTGCCCGTCAGTGCCTTTGCTGAGGACGGCGACAGCATGGAATTCTGGGCCGGCGAGACCAAAGTCACCGCCCGTGTTTCGGACAGTCCGATGTATAACAAACGATATACGATAATCGTGTCCGAGGGCACAAAGGAAATCTCCGTAAAGGGTGATAAGCTGCATTATGTGACAAACGGTACTGATTCGCTTTGCATCACGGTTGATGGAAACAAATCAACATATGCAGACGGAATGTGGGAAGGCGGAAGCTATAACGCAGAAAATCAGCAATTCACCTTCCCCTTGAGTGAAGAGAACTTGACATCAGACACTTACGCTATCCTAAATGATGCTGACGATAATTACTTGGGAGAAGTCATTGTCAAAATTTCCGGAAAAATTCCTCCTACGACAAAATCGGGCGCAAATGAAACAGCAAATCTCTACCTAAAGGAAGGAGAAACCTTCTCCATTGATTTAACCGAGATATTTATTGACGAAGATGGTGATCCGCTCACCTTCACATGCAGTACCAACGGTGCCGGGGGCAACTATTCTCCCATTGAGGGCAGCACCTATACCGGCACATATGATGGAAAATCAAATAGCCTTTGCTTTAAGGCGAATGACGGAAAGGCCGACAGCGAAGAGTATTATTTGGTTTACCTTTGGACGAAGGGCGACACCACACAACTAGACGCGCTCATCAAGAGTGCACCCACCGACGGCTACTACACCGAGAACGACCGCTACAACGCAAAGACAAAAGCAACCAGCAGCAAAGGCTTTTGGGCAGAGTACCAATCCGCGTTGACCGCGGCTCACGCAGCGAACGTGAGTACATCTACGCAGGCGAAAGTGAATAGTGCATTAAAGAATCTGCAAGCCGCCATGGCCAACCTCATCCCCACCACGCAGGTGAACCCCACGGCTCTCTATGAGACATTGCAAAGCTATACCGGCGTATTCTACGAAAACTCAACAAGCTACACTCCGGACACGTGGGCGGCCTTTGACGCGGCGCGCACGGCAGGCCATGCGCTGCTTGACGGGCTCTTTGATGAAAACGGAGATGCCACCGCCGCCAATACAGCGGAAAAGCAGGTTGAGATAGACGCTGCGGCTGCTGCACTGACGGAGGCGGCGGAAAATCTGTATAACAATGGCGCGGTGACAGCAAATAAAGAGACCATCGAACAAATCAACACGTTTTTGCCGGACTTGCTCGCGCTGGCGGATACCGTTAAGCAGAGCGATTATACCGCCGAAAGCTGGGCAGCCTTTGCCGCCGCCCTGACCGCCGCCAGGAACGCCGCAGCCCCCGTGCTGACGGAGACCAAGACGGACGATGCGCCTGTTGCCGCCTATAAAAAGGCGTACGAGGATCTGTATCAGCAGTTCTACTATGGCCTGACCCCGGCGGGCGAGATCACCGTCTCCCTCACATACCTTGACCCGGAGAAGGCGCGTCAGGGGAACGGCGCCGCCTCTCGCGCCGGCGCCGCGCAGCAGGTGACGCTCAGCGGCGACTATTCCCTCTATGCAGCCGTGGACTCGCTGGCAAACAAGCCGGATAGATTCATTATCTGGCCGAATGCCAAGATCTTTATCAACGGCGTCTACGTCACCGAGTGGTATCTCAAACAAGAAAGCTGGGACTACCAGAGCAATAAAGTATCCCAAAAGCTGCGGCTGCACCCCGGCGATACGGTCGTGGTGGATCTCAATCTGGATCCGCAAAGTGAATTCCAGCCCACCACCAGCGGCGGCAGCGCACAGCTGTGGCAGTATATCGACAGCTTGAAGGTGGCGCAGTTTGTCCAGAGCAGCGGCCTCGAGGTGAAGGCGGGCGAACCGTTCACCCTGACCGTCCGGCAGGCAAAGGCGGCGCTGGGCCGCAGCCGTACTGTCGAGTCGGGCGCAAACATGGCCCTGTTTATCAGCAACATGGCGGAAGCCCCCGCCGGTAACCACCCCACCGCAAAGCAGCTCACTCAGAACGAAAAAGCGGTCATCACCGATGCAGACGGCAGCGCCAGCGTGACGCTGTACCGTGAGGGCTGGTATCTGATCGCCGCCTATGACCTGCAAGAGGACGAAAAGGGCAACATCGACAACAGCTCTGACGGCAGCTGCCCCAGCTATGCCGGTAAGTATCATTCGGCAAACAGCGGCGCAGCCATCTGGGTGCATGTCAATACGCCCGATGACCTGTCCGCCGTGAAGAACACCCTGCAAGCCCAGCTGGACGAGGCGTATACCGCCTATGGGGAAAACTATTTCCGCCCTGCCGTCTGGAGCCAGCTCAAAGCCGCCTACGAGACCGGCACCGCCGCTATCAAGGCTGCCGCCACCTCTGGCGACGCCAGCGACGCCCAGCAGACGGCCATTGAGACCATCCGAAAGCTGCAAAGCGACACCACCGCGGAAAACAAGCAGAACCTGACCGCCTTCCGCACGACGCTGAACAAGCTGCCTGACGATACCAGTCTGCTCTCCGCCAGCGTCAAGAGCCTTGTGGACGAGCTGCTCGCCTGCTACGACGGCATGAGCAACTACCAGCGCAGACAGCTGACCGGCACCGAGAAGAACAAGTACAACGATATCAAGGCTTTCGCCGATACCCACGAGACCTTCCCCGAGGCCAAGGCGTACAGCCTGACGGTGAACGTGGTGGGCGACACCGATGAGGCCACCACCGTACTGAACGACATGACCCGCTACCTGCGGGAGCATCCCGCCACGCAGGATCGCGGCAGCGGCGGCGGCTATGGCGCCCCCATCCAGACCGAGCCGTTCTGCGCCTTCACGGCGAACATCCCGGACCGCACGGAGGTGACGGCGCTTGCCCCCTTGACCACGGTGCGCTTTGTCTCCGGTATCGACTATGCGGCGTACTTCCAGACCCGTCAGGCAAAGGGTTCCTTCACCGTGGACGGTGCCAAGTGGGTCATCAGCAATGAAAACCTGCAATTCACTACCCAAGGCTACGGTTATAACGTCGGCGGCGGCTTGACTGTCACCATCGGCGGCGTGGCCTACGAGATCAAGAGCGTCACCTATCAGGGCATCGATGCCGGCGCGATAAAGACCGGAAATATGATTGCCTATGACGACTCGGAGTATCTGGGCAAGGATAAGTTCTATATCAATATGCGCTTTGAGGACGCAGCGCAGGAGTTCACCATGCCCTACAACGATGTGACCGTAACTGTCACATGGGGGCCCGTCAACGCCAATGCGGACGCAGTCAGGGCCGCCGCCCTCTCCCGCCTGCAAGCGCAGTATAACACGCTGGGCGACAAGGCGAAGGCCGCCTACGAGGCCGGTGTGGAAAGCATCAGCGCCGCCGCTTCCGCCGCCGCCGTAGAGAGCGCCTATCAGTCCGCCGTGGTGGCGATGAAGAAGGCCGCCGCCAACTATGGCAAGGTGCAGGTCATCGTGGAGAACACCACCTTCACCAAGGACATGTGGCCCAAGGGCGAAAAGTATTGGGAAGGCACGCTGGTGGATACATGGGTAGATCTGTCCGCCGACAGCACCATGATGTCCTGCGTGGCCGCCGCGCTGAAAACGAAGAAGATCGACAGTAAGGGCGTGGAAAGCGGCTATATCTCCCAGATCAACGGCCTCAGCGAGTTCGACGGCAGCAAGAGCGCCGGCTGGATGGGTACGCTGAACGACTGGTTCACCAACGAGGGCTTCGCCGCCTTCACCGTGGCCAACGGCAATCTGGCGGATGGCGATGTGATCCGCATCATGTATAGCTGTTACGGCTACGGCGAGGATTTGGGCGGCACCTGGGAAAACTCCGACACCACCGTTAAGGCCCTGACCGTGGACGGTGCGGCGCTGACCCCGAACTTTACCCCCGGCCAGTCCGGCGGACAGTATGACTATACGCTGGTCATCAGCAGCGAGACGGCCAACATTAAGCTGACCCCCACCGCCAGCAATAAGAACTTCCAGGTCAAGGCCTTCTTAAATGAGAAGGTCACAGACAGCACCGAGGGCAGCAGCTTCTACAAGCGCACGGAGACGATCCCCGTCAAGGCGGGCGACACCGTCTATCTGGGCTGCGGCGCACGGGGTTGGCTGAGCATGAACAATCAGGCCGGCAACACGCAGAGCAACGACGGCACCTGGTACGCCCTCCACGTTGTCAGCATCAATACCGGCGCAAGCTATGTGACCGGTCTGATCGCCAAGCTGCCCGCCTCCCTGAAGTACGAGACCTACAACCGCAGCACGAATGATGTCGCCGCCGCCCGCGCCGCCTTCAACGTTCTCACCCAGAGTGAGCAGGGCAAGGTGACAAACCTGAACAAGCTGGTCAATCTGGAGAAGCAGATCAAGGGCTTCGTGGCCGCAGACGAATTCAAGGCGCAGCTGGCAGCTCTGCCGGAGGCAGAAAACCTGACCGTCACCGACCGGGAGGCCGTGGATGCAGCCGAGGCTGCCTATAAGGCGCTGGAGCAAAAGGATTGCCTGACGGTGGCTGAAAAAGAAAAGGCCGAGGCCGTGTTCGCCAAGATGGCGCAGATCAAGGGCGACCTTGTCCTTGCCGTGGAGCAGCAGATCGATGCCATCGGCGAGGTAACACTGGAGAACGAAGCTGCCGTCAAGGCGGCACAGGCGGCGTATGATGCGCTGAGCGCCGAGCACAAGCAGCTGGTGAACCGTGAAAAGGTAGCGGCACTCAACGCCGCCGTCACCAAGCTGGCGGAGCTGAAGCGGGAGAAGCTGCTGACAGAGATGGAGCGTATTTATGCCTCCGTCGGCGAAAGCCTGCAGGCGCAGGTCAACAAGTCCGCCCCCATCGTGGGCAGCATCGGCGGCGAGTGGTTGGCTCTGGGGCTGGCTCGCAGCGGTCGTACCGTGCCCGCCGGATACTATGACAATGTGCTCAAGTATATCAAGGAAAACATCCGCAGCGACGGCCGCCTCGACCGCACCAAGACCACCGAGAATTCCCGTATCATTCTGGCGCTGACCGCCATCGGCAAGGATCCCACCGACGTGGCAGGCCATAACCTGTTGGACGGCCTCTACAACATGAAGGATTGTCTGAACCGGCAGGGCATCAACGCGCCTGTGTTCGCCCTGATTGCGCTGGACAGCCACAACTACACACCCACCCACAGTGATGTGACCCGCGATAGCCTCATCGAGCTGATCCTGAGCGATCAGGTCAGGGCGGACGGCGGCTGGGCACTGGAGGGTGCCGCCGCCAAGGGCTCCGACGTGGACATCACCGCGATGACCGTTCAGGCTCTGGCGCCCTACTACAAGACCAATGCCAAGGTCAAGGCCGCAGTGGATACGGCTCTGAACTGGCTGTCCGATCACCAGCAGGAGGACGGCAGCTTTGCCAGCTGGGGCGCCGCCAACAGCGAGTCCTGCGCGCAGGTCATTGTGACCCTGACCGCATTGGGCATCGATCCCCTCACCGACAGCCGCTTTATCAAGAGCGGCATGACTGCGCTGGATGCACTGTGCAGCTACTACACGCAGGATGCCACGTTCGGCAAGGGCTTTGCCCACGTAAAGCAAAGCGCCGGCGGGTACGTCGGCGGCGCGTACAACCAGATGGCCACCGAGCAGGCATACTACGCGCTGGCAGCATACTTCCGCTTCGTCAACGGTCAGAACCGCCTCTATGACATGAACGATGTGTGCATTGGCCACAAGTTCGGCGAGTGGAAGGAGACAAAGGCCGCCACCTGCACCGTGAATGGCGCCCGCACCCGCACGTGCACCGTCTGCGGCGCAGTGGAGTCGATGATCGTCCCGGCGCCGGGACACAGCATGACCGCCACAGCAGCCAAAGCCGCTGCCTGCACCGAGGCGGGCAACAGCGCCTATTGGACCTGCTCTCGCTGCCGCAAGCATTTCAGCGACGCAGCGGGAAAAACCGAGATCGCCAAGGATAGCTGGATCATCAACGCATTGGGGCACGATGAAGCTACGCGCGGCGCCGTAGCAGCGACCTGCTATGCCTCCGGTCACGAGGCGGACACCTACTGCAAACGCTGCGGCCTTGTGCTCACGGCCGGCGCAACCATCCCCGCTACCGGCAAGCACACGTATGCCAACGGTGTGTGTACCGTCTGCGGTATCAAGAACCCGGCAGCCGGTGTCAGGATTGACGACCTCAAGGTGGACAGTAAGGACAATACGATCGTCAGAGGCGGCGGCCTGATCATCAAGAGCAGCGAACCTGTTACCGATGAGAAGTTGGCCGAGATCAAGGCAGCACTCGAGAGCGGCTCCATCATCGTCACCGTGAATAACACACCCATCCTCTCGCTTACAAAGGAGGACAAGGAGGCAGACGGCGGCAAAAATGCTTTGATGCAGGCTGCCGCATCTGCCAGCGGTCAGCGCAAGCAGGAGCTGAATAAGCTGGCGGAGAAGCTGGATGCCCTGCGGAGTGACAAATCCAGAAAGACCGTCCAGCTGGAAAAAGTCGTTGACGTGGTGGTTGAATTGGTCAAAACCAATGCCGCCGGTTCTGTAGAGTCTATTGCACAGCTGATCCAGCTCCCCAAGAGCGTTACCGTGACCGTCTCCATCACCAATGAGCTGTACGACAGCCTGAAGGGTAAGCAGATCTGCGTGATACGCAGCCATACCGATGTCAACGGCAGCGTGACCACCGCCGAGCTGCCCGCTGCACTGGGCGGCACGAAGGACAACTATGTGCTGACCTTCCAGACGGATAAGGCCTCCACCTTCGCAATCCTTTCCTATGCATCTGTCAGCGGCAGACAACCCAACAACACCGGCAGTAATTCTGCCTCCGGTACCGGTAATGTAAAATCCTCCAACACGGGGGACAACAGTCAGATGGCCCTTTGGCTGTGCAGCGCAGCTATGGCAGCAGCAGCCATCGTGGTGCTGACCTACAAGAAAAAGCGCACAGCCAAGTAACAACAAAAAGCCAACGCAGAGGCGCCTTCGCGCCTCTGCGTATGGCACATTTAAGAGGTAACGCCCATGAAGAAAAAACAGATATTCCGGCTGTTGGCACTGGCGCTGTCCCTACTGCTGATCTGCACCGCCTGCGGCCAAAAGCCCGCCGCGGATGTATCTGGCAGCACTCCCGGCACGGCGCAGGAGCAGACAGCTGCCGGCAATGAAAAAGACACAGCCAAGTCAAAGGACAAAACTGCGGACGACAAAAACCCGGATGCAGAAAAATCCGCCGAGGAGCAGAAAGCTGAAGAAGATAAGAAGAAAGCCGAAGAGCAGAAAAAGACCGAAGAGGAGAAAAAGACCGAGGCGGACGTCAAGCAGGATGAGCCCGCCGCACAGCCGGAGCAGCCCAAGCAGGAGATCGATCCGACTACCGGCAAGGATAAATACCAGACCGATCCCGTGCCAGAGGGAAAGCCCATCCCCGTCGAGCCGGGTACTGCCTCCGGCGGCGGCAGCGCTGCCTGCACCATCTCCATCTCCTGTGCAACAATCCTGGACAACTGGGATCTGTGCGATGAGAGCAAAAAGTCGCTCGTGCCCGCTGACGGCGTAATTCTGTCTGCCACAACGGTAACATTCACAGAGGGAGAAAGCGTATTCGATGTCCTCAAGCGGATCTGTAAGCAAAATGGGATACACATGGAGTCCAGCTGGACACCGATGTATAACAGCGCCTATGTGGAGGGGATCAATAATCTCTATGAGTTCGATGTGGGACGTCTGTCCGGCTGGATGTACGAGGTCAATGGCTGGTTTCCCAACTACGGCTGCTCCCGCTATGCCCTGCAAGATGGCGATGTGGTGAACTGGGTCTACACCTGCGATCTGGGCTACGATGTCGGCGGCGGCTACTCAACCGGAAACTGATGCGTCAATCAGCAGCGGTTTGACAGCACCCGCCCCATCCTCCAAGATAACCTACAGCAATAAAGGCTTCCCGAAAGGGAACTGCCCCGGTTTGCACCGTCTGTACAACCCGGGGCAGTTCCGCCATCCGGTGCAAACAAAGCAGGTCCCCGGTCACCAAGACCGAGGACCTGCTTGCTATGCAATTTGCGCTTTTATAAAGGCGGGTTCCTTAGTTCCCCATCTCTTTGATGGCAGCCTGCGCGGCGGCCAGACGGGCGATAGGCACACGGAAGGGGGAGCAGGACACATAGTCCAGACCCACCTTGTGGCAGAACTCCACGGAAGCGGGGTCGCCGCCGTGCTCGCCGCAGATGCCCAGATGCAGCTCCGGACGGGTCTCGCGGCCCAGCTTGGCAGCCATCTTCACCAGCTTGCCCACGCCAACCTGATCCAGCTTGGCAAACGGATCGTTCTCGTAGATCTTCTTGTCGTAGTAGGCGTCCAGGAACTTGCCGGCGTCGTCACGGCTGAAGCCGAAGGTCATCTGGGTCAGATCGTTGGTACCGAAGGAGAAGAACTCAGCCTCCTTGGCGATATCATCGGCGGTCAGAGCAGCTCTGGGGATCTCGATCATGGTACCCACCAGATACTTCATGTCCATACCGGCAGCGGCCAGCTCCTCGTCAGCGGTCTTGACCACCACGTCCTTGACGTACTTCAGCTCCTTGACCTCGCCCACCAGCGGGATCATGATCTCGGGCTCCATCTTCCACTCAGGATGCTTCTTCTGCACGTTGATGGCGGCGCGGATGACGGCACGGGTCTGCATGACGGCAATCTCCGGGAAGGTGACAGCCAGACGGCAGCCGCGGTGACCCATCATGGGGTTGAACTCGTGCAGAGAGGCGATGATGGCCTTGATTTCAGCAACAGACTTGTTCATGTCCTTAGCCAGCTGCTCGATATCGGCCTCCTCGGTGGGAACGAACTCATGCAGAGGGGGATCCAGGAAGCGGATGGTAACGGGGCAGCCCTCCATGGCCTCATAGATGCCCTCAAAGTCGCCCTGCTGCATGGGCAGCAGCTTGGCCAGTGCGCGCTCGCGCTGCTCCACGGTGTCGGAGCAGATCATCTCACGGATGGCGGCAATACGGTCGCCCTCGAAGAACATATGCTCGGTACGGCACAGGCCGATGCCCTGTGCGCCCAGCTCACGGGCCTTGGCGGCGTCGTGGGGGGTGTCGGCGTTGGTGCGGACCTGCAGACGGCGGAACTTGTC
>CAKTGD010000042.1 GCA_934561335.1 uncultured Oscillospiraceae bacterium | reverse complement strand
GTATCCAGACACTTTTCGAGTTCTGCCTGTCCATCCGCCCCATATGCGAGCTGCTCTACGGTACCGGCCATCAGGACGTGATCCTGCGCTTTTACTTACAGGGCGCCGCACCCGTCATCGCCCGGGCCGATGCCAAGACCTACTACTTTATCCAGTTCATCACCTTCGGACTGTTCGGGCTGATGAATGCGTGGGTGCTGGGCGGCTACCAAGAGACGCCGGAGGAGATGGCGCAGATCGTCTGCGCGTGGAGAGACGCCTCGCAGGAGGCATAAGGGGAAAGGAGCTTCTATATGGGAAAAATTATGCGCCGCGTGCTGATCGTCATTCCCGTTGTGGCCTTGCAGGTGCTGTGGCACGTTCTGCTGGTGAAATGGCTGTCGCCCTATGCGCCGCTGCTCGTGTCGCTGCTGTCTGTGGCGGCCTTCTTCATGGTGCTGTTCATCGTCATCAAGCGGGACGAGAGTACCTACAAGCTGCTGTGGCTGCTCATCATCCTGACGATGCCGCTGGTGGGCGCGCTGCTGTACCTGTTTTTCGGCAATAAGCGGACGGCGAAGCCGCTGAAAAAACGGCTGCAAAGCGTGGCGAGCCGCGGCGATCTCCATCCGCTCCCTGTGGGCGAGACGGCCTTTGCGGGGGAAAAGCGGATGGAGCAGACAGTTCGCTGGCTGGAGAAGAAAACCGGGTATCCCCTGTGTAAGGCCCAGCCGGTGCGGTACTATCCGCTGGGGGACGATATGTTCCCGGATATGCTGCAAGATATGAAAAACGCCAAGCGCTCCATCTACATCGAGTATTTCATCATCGAGCCGGGGCATATGTGGAACGCCATGATGGCGGTGCTGGCCGACAAGCTGCGGCAGGGCGTGGATGTGCGGGTGATGTACGACGATCTGGGCAGCATCTCCTCCTTCAACTTCAGCAATGCCCGGGAGCTGACGCAAAAGGGGATCCCCTGCGTGCCCTTCAATCCCCTCATCGCCCTGAAGGGAACCGCCAACTACCGCGACCACCGCAAAATGCTGATCGTCGATAACGAGATTGCCTACAGCGGCGGCATCAACCTGTCGGATCGGTATATCAATCTGGAGCATCCCTACGGCCACTGGAAGGACACCGGCTTCCGGCTCACCGGCGAGGCCGTACACAGCTTTACCCACATGTTTTTAACGTTCTGGAACGCCTTCGCCCTGAAAAAAGGGGAGGCGGGTACGCCCATGCCCGCCCTGAAAGAGGGCGCCGAAGCGCCGCGGGAAACGGAGGGCTATGTGCTCAGCTACTACGACTCGCCGCTAGAACATGAGGCCACCAGCAACCAGCTTTTCATCGACCTGCTCTCCCAGAGCACGGACTATGCGTGGTTCTTTACGCCCTATCTCATGCTGGGCGATGATCTGATGGCCGCCATGCTCACGGCGGCGCGGCGCGGCGTGGATGTGCGGATCATCATGCCCGGCATCCCCGACAAAAAGCTGATCTTTCGGATGTCCCGCAGCTTCTATCAGGTGCTGCTGACGGGCGGCGTCAGGATCTACGAGTACACCCCCGGCTTTGTACACGCCAAGAGCTTTGTGTCCGATGACAAGGTGGCCACCATCGGGACGGTCAATCTGGATTACCGCAGCCTGTTCCTGCACTTTGAGAACAATTCCCTCTTTTACCGCTCCGGCATCGTGGAGAAGATCAAGGAGGACTTCCTCGCCACACAGGCACTGTGCCGCGAAATGAAGCCCTACGATAAGAAGCGCTATTCCCGCCGCTGGGTGGTGGATGGAATTCTCCGCATTTTCGCGCCGCTGTGCTGAGCGCGCAAGGAGCGGCTTTCGTTACACGAAAGCCGCTCCTTTTACCATATTACTGTTTGATTGAGAAAAAGCCGCGCCATTACGCCTCACCCACAGCCTTCCGTTTGCTGTAGAAACATGCTGCTCTGCCCGAGAGGCACTGTGAAGCCGGGGGGGGAGGTTGCTTTTTCAAAAAATGAGGCAGCGGCCCACGTTTGAGGTGAACGTGCGCCGCTGCTATTTTGTAAAGATTTGGGATCATTTACAGACAAGTAGAGTATACCAGAGCCCGCCATATCCCGAAAGCCCCTGTAGGGGATAAAATTCTGTCCAAAAATGTCCACGCGGATTTGTATAACTTTGTATCCCCCCACCCAGCTTGTTACACGGCTGTTGGCAGGCTATACTACCATTAGATCAGATGCTGATACGCTCAAGCAGCAATCTGGTGGGAAGCCGAGGGGTTGGCGCTCCACCGCCTTATTATCCAAAAGAAGAATCGCCTCCGGCGTGTGCGCCGGAGGCGATTCTTCTTTTAATATAGCTGCCCTGCACTTCGGAAACCTGCTTTCACGCGGCAAAGTCCTGCCTGCTCAAAAGGGATATCCTCCCATCGGCTTTTTCATTTTCCGGTAAGTCGTGTTCCCCCCTGCCCTGCAGGGGGGGAACATAGCCCGTCCCTGCCCGCCGGTACCAACCGGGGGCGAGGGAACCGTCTGTGGGCTGTCTCGCGGCGAAACACATCCACACGCCCAAGACAGCTATGACGACCGGGGGTTTTCTGCTTTGCATTGCTGGGGGTACTATCATCTTAACGGAATCTTCATACGAAAGCCATGGTGGAAAAGTGCCTTCTCTCCGATTTCCGGCAGAATGCCCTTAATACGCAAATTTGCGCAGACTTGCCGTTTTGCGCAAAAAAAGAGAGGCCGCCCCACAGGGGGCGGCCTCTCTGCCGGTTTATTCGGCGCTCTGAATAGCGCCGCTGAGGAACGTATCGAAAAGTGTGCCCAGCCGTTCGACGCTCTCGTCGATGTCGTTGTCCATGTGGTTCCAGAAAAACTGCATCACAAATCCAATGTAGGCGTAGCGGCAGAAGGAGGCAATGCTGCGCAGCTTCTCCTCGGAGAGCGCCTGCCCTGCGGCGGCCTCGTGTACCACGCGGGAAAAAACGTCGTCAGACAGCGAGAAAATATACCGTTCAAGACGATCCCGCGAAAGACCGTCAAACACATGGTAAATGGTTTTGGGGTGGGCCTTGCATTGGCGCAGCACCCTTTTGGTGACGGATTTCCAGTCAACCGGGGCTTCCACCGGCATAAACGCCTCGATTTTTTCCTGAAACCATGTGTCCAGCAGCGCATAGATGTCCTGATAATGATAGTAAAACGTATTGGGACTGATACCGGCACGCTTGACCAGCGCCGCCACGGTGATCTTGTCAAACGGCAGCTCCTCCAGCATGGCCTGAAAGGCGGTCATGATGAGCTTCTTGGTATAAAGAGCCATTTTCCTCCCTCCTCACAGTTGAAATTGTCCGTGGTGTTGATCGGATGGGGTCTATCCGCATGATAGCGCAGGGCGCGATATAACGCAAGAGGCCCTCCGTTATACGCCCGTCATAGGGGCACGGCGGGCGTCTCCGTCCCTCGATAGCCCAGCGCCTGGGAGATCATGGCCGCCGTGGCGCAGACCTGCTCCACGGCCCGGTGAAATTCATCGGAATGGACGCTGCGGAACATGCCGATCACCCCCACCGCATACCGCACCTTGCCCTCTACGTTATAGACCGGCGCGGAGATGGAGCGCAGACCGATCTTGTATTCGCCGTTTTCAATGGCGTAGCCGTTGCTGCGGCAGGCATCCGCCTCCTGCATCAGGGCGGGGATATCGGTGATGGTATGGGGCGTAAACTGGTGCATGGTCTGGCTGTGCAGCAGCGTCTCCGCGCTTGCGCGGGACATGCTTGCCAGAAAAACCTTACCCTGCGATGTGCAGTAGATGGGCAAGCGGGCCCCCGTGTCCGACACGATGCGCAGCGCATTGTGCGCCTCCACCTGATCGAGGGTAATAACGCTGCCGCCTTCGCAGATGGACAGCATCACGGACGCGCCGGTCTGCCGGCTCAGGTGCTCCATATAGGGCCGGGCCACCTGCGAGATATCCCACGAGCGCTCCACCTGCCGCCCATACTCAAAAAGCCGCAGGCCCAGCGTGTATTTTCCGTCGGGGGTTTGGGTGACCATGTCGTACTGCCGCATGGTGGTCAAAAGCCCGAACACGGTGCTCTTCGGATAGCCGCACATATCAGTCAGCTCCTTCAGCGGCAAAGGCTTTCCGGCCTGACTGAGTATTTGCAGCAGGTCCATGGCCTTTGCCACAGACAGAATGATGTTGCCGTCTACCATGGGTTCACCAACTCCTTCCCCTCTCCAGCATAGCCGGGGGATCCCGCTCTGTCAAGAAGGTTCCGACAAAACCGAAAGAAAATCCTGCCATATCGGATGCGTATCCGAAAGCTCTTGCCGCCGCGAAAAGGTTTACAAACGGCTCACTGAGGTGTATCATGTGAAAAAATGCAAGCCGCAGATGGCGTCTCCTGCCGGGAGGCCGCCTTTCATGACAAAGCGGCGCGGCTCAGGAAGTAAGGAAGTGACAGGATGTCTTTTGCAGATAAAACCCGCATCGCCCAGGCGATAGAGGCGCTTGCCCGGTTCAGCGCAACGCCGGGGGCAGGCATTACGCGCCGATCCTATACAAAAGAGTACCGTGATGCGCAGGAATACTTGCGGCGGGAGCTTGAGGCGGAGGGGCTGTCCGTTCGGCTGGACCCTGTAGGCAATCTGATCGGCCGCCGGGAGGGAACGGACGGCGCACTGGCGGCCATTGCGGTGGGCTCCCATCTGGATACCGTCTGCGGCGGCGGAAAGTTCGATGGCGCCGTTGGCATTGTCTGCGCGCTGGAGCTTGCCAGAATGATGCGGGAGGACGGCCTTTCTCTGCGCCATCCCTTTGAGGTGGCCGCGATTGTGGAGGAAGAGGGCAGCGCCTTCGGTTCGGGCATCATGGGCGGCAAGGCGCTGGCCGGCATGCTGGAGGCGGACTATTTGAAGCAGCTGAAAAGCAGCGGCGGCATGACCGCCTACGATACCATGACCGCCTGCGGACTGCTGCCTGAAAAACTGCCGGAAGCAAAGCGGAGCAGGGATAGCTGGGCCTGCTTCATCGAGCCCCACATTGAGCAGGGGCCGGTTTTGGAGAGCGAGGGCCTGCCGGTGGGCATTGTGGATACCATCGTGGGTATCCGCACAAAGAAAATCACCATCATCGGCCGGCCTGACCACGGCGGCACCACCCCCATGCACCTGCGCCATGATGCCATGGTGGCGGCAGCAAAGCTTGTGACGCTGGCAGATCAACTGGCCGGCGAACTGAACGACGGTACCGTGACCACCTGCGGCGCTCTTCGCGTGGAACCGGGCGCGCCGAATGTTGTTCCCGGCCGGGTGGAGATGACGGTGGAGTGCCGCTCCCCCCGGCAAGCCTCCATTGATGCGGTGTTTGGCGCGGTGGAGCGGCAGCTGGCGCAGCTGCTGGCCGCAGGCTATCAGGTAGAGACCGTCAGCCTGATGGAAACCACCCCCGTCCGCCTCCATCAGCGGATCGTGGCGTCGCTGGCCGGCAGTGTGCGGGAAAAGGGGCTGCCGGTCAGGCTGCTGCCCAGCGGCGCCGGACACGACGCCATGTTCATCTCCCGCGTAACGGATACGGGCATGCTGTTTGTTCCCAGCCGCGGCGGCCGCAGTCACTGTCCCGAGGAGTTCACCGATGCCGGGGATATTGCCGTATGCTGCGATGTGCTATACGGCGCGCTGAAGGCATTGGACCGCGAATAAGAGCCTTTCGCCCGCAAAAATAGCAAGCAGGCCTCCGGAAAGTACTTTCCGGAGGCCTTGCCGTATTTCCTGCGCGGTGGTGTGAAGGTTAGTGCTTGCCGTAGTGAACATGGAGATGCTCGTGGCACCATTCTTCACCATAGTCGGAGAGCATCTGGGTGACGATGGGGTTCTTCTCGGCGCGCTTGAACATGGCGGCGTTGTCGGCGGCGTAAAGTCCCTCGCCGCGTGCCTTCTTGGTCACATTCAGGCCGTAGGGCTGTCCTGCGCCGCCTACGCAGCCGCCCTGGCAGGTCATGACCTCGACGAGATGGAAGAACTTCTTTCCGGCCTCGATGTCGGCGATCAGCTCCTTGGCGTGTGCCAAACCGTTTACCACGGCCAGCTTCAGCTCGGTGCCCTCCACGTCCAGCGTCAGCTCGCGGATTTCACCGTCGCCGCGGACGCCGGAAACCCGCACGGCCCGCAGGGTGTTTTTGGACTTGTCGGGCAGGCAGTGGCGGATCACCGCCTCAGCCACGCCGCCGGTGACGCCGTAGATCACGGCGGCGCCGCTGCCCAGACCGAAGGGCAGGTCGGGGGATTCCAGCTCCAGCTCATTGAGCTTGATGCCGGCCTCGCGGATCATATCCACCAGCTCGCGGGTGGTCAGCACCAGATCCACGTCGGGCCGTCCGTCGTGGATGAACTCATCCCGTGCCGCCTCCATCTTCTTGGCGGTACAGGGCATGATGGCGATCTGATAGGTGGTTCGGCCGTCCTCGGCGTCCTTGGCGGCATACTGATCCCGCAGCACCGTGGCAAACATCTCCATGGGGGACTTGCAGGAGGAGACGTTGTTCAGATACTCAGGGCGGTTCAGCTCCAGATACTTGATCCATGCCGGGCAGCAGCTGGTGAACATGGGGAAGGGGCCGCCGGCCTTCAACCGCTCCTGGAACTCCGTGGCCTCCAGAATGGTGGTCATGTCGGCGCTGAAGTTGGTGTCGTATACCTCGTCCACGCCCATCAGCTTCAGGGCGGTGACCAGCTTATCCAGCACATTGGTGCCGGCGGGAATGCCGAAATTTTCGCCGATGGCCACGCGCACGGCGGGGGCGATTTGTACCACCACCCGCTTGGCGGGGTTGTGGATCGCGGCCCACGCTTCGCCGATCTGGTTTTTCACGGTGATAGCGCCTGTGGTGCATACGGCGGCGCACTGGCCGCAGCTGACGCACTTGGTCTGGTCGATCTTCTTGTCGAAGGCGGGCATCACCTGCAGCTCGCTGCCCCGGTGGGCAAAGTTCAAAATGCCCTGTCCCTGCTTTTCTTCGCACACGCGCACGCAGTCGCCGCATAGGATGCACTTGTTGGGATCGCGGAAAATGGCGGGGCTGGTGTTGTCCAGCTCGCGGCGGGGGCGTGTATCCTTGAAGCGGATATGGTGCACGCCGAACTGCTGGGCCAGATTCTGCAATTGGCAGTTTCCGGACTTGGCGCAGGTGGTGCACTCGCAGTCATGGGAAGAGAGCAGCAGCTCCAGGATCATGCGCCGGTGCTTCAGCAGCTTTGCCGTATTGGTGCGGATGGACATACCGTCCCGTGGCTCCATAGAGCAGGAGGCGTCCAGCTTTCCGGTTTTGGTGTCCTCCACCATGCACATACGGCATGCGCCGTAGGTGGAAAGCTCGGAATAGTAGCAGAAAGTGGGGATTTCGATACCGGCCTTGCGGATCACGGCCAGTACATTTTTTTCTCCGTCAAACGGCACGCGCTGGCCGTCAATGATCATAATTCCTTTGGCCATGTCTTATTCCTCCTCGATGGCGTCGATTGCGCCGAACGGGCAGGCGCCCCAGCAGGCGCCGCAGTGGATGCACTTTTCGTTGTCGATGTGGAACACACCACGGATCTGGCCGGAAATGGCCTCCATGGGGCAGTTCTTGGCGCACTTGCCGCAGCCCTTGCACAGGTCGGGCTGAATCTCCAGACGGCGCTTGCGGCCGTTGCAGATGGGGCAGTGGTGGTCCACCACATGGTGCAGATAGTCCTCGCGGAAGTGGCGCAGGGTGCTCATCACCGGCTTGCAGGCCGTCTGGCCAAGACCGCACAGCGCCGTGTCGGTGATGGTGTCGGACAGCGACTCCAGCATGTCCAGATCCTCCAGCGTGCCCTCGTTCTTCACGATGCGCTCCAGAATTTCCAGCATACGCTTGGTGCCCTCGCGGCAGGGGGTGCACTTGCCGCAGCTCTCGTTCTGGGTAAAGTGCATGAAGAAGCGGGCCACCTCTGCCATGCAGGTGTCCTCGTCCATGACCACCAGACCGCCGGAGCCGATAATGGCGCCCGCTCTCTTCAGCGAGTCAAAGTCCATGGGCATGTCCAGATGCTCCTCGGTAAGGCAGCCGCCGGAGGGGCCGCCGATCTGTACAGCCTTGAATTTTTTTCCGTCGGGGATACCGCCGCCGATGTCAAAGATGACCTCTCGCAGCGTGGTGCCCATAGGCACCTCCACAAGGCCGGTGTTCACCACGTTGCCGGTCAGGGCGAAGGTTTTGGTGCCGGGGCTCTTCTCCGTGCCGATGGAGCGGTACCAAGCAGCGCCGTTGGTGATGATACCGGGCACGTTGGCAAAGGTCTCCACGTTGTTGAGCACCGTAGGCATGGCCCACAGGCCGTGCTCGATGGTACGGGGCGGCTTTACCCGGGGCATACCCCGCTTGCCCTCGATGGAGGCGGTCAGGGCGCTGCCCTCGCCGCAGACGAAAGCGCCTGCGCCGCGGTTGATATGCAGATGGAAGCTAAAGCCGCTGCCCATGATGTCCTCGCCCAGAAGACCCAGCTCCTCGGCCTTGGCGATGGCGGTGCGCAGGCGGTCAACCGCCAGCGGATACTCGGCGCGGACATAGATATAGCCCTCGGTGGCGCCGGTGGCCACACCGGCGATCATCATGCCCTCGATAACGCTGTGGGGGTTGCCCTCCATAATGGAGCGGTCCATAAACGCGCCGGGGTCGCCCTCGTCGCCGTTGCAGACGATGTACTTCTGCGCGGCGTTCTGTCTGCGCGCACCGTCCCACTTGCGCCCTGCGGGGAAGCCGCCGCCGCCGCGGCCGCGGAGGCCGGAGTCGGTGATCTCCTTGCAGATGTCCTCACCGGTCATCTCAAAGAGGGCCTTTTCAAAGGCGCCGTAGCCGCCCTTGGCAATGTATTCCTGCACGTCCTCCGCGTCGCTGGTGCCGCAGTTGGCCAGCACAACGCGGTGCTGCTTTTTGTAGAAGGGGATGTCCTGCTGGCGGGGATAGGCAACGCCGTCCCGGGTGTAAACCAGCCGCTCGATGATCTCGCCGGTGAGAACGGTTTTCTCCAGAATTTCGTGGCAGTCCTCGGGCTTGACATGGATGTACATAATGCCCATAGGCTCGATGTGTACCAGCGGGCCCATCTCGCAGAAGCCGTGGCAGCCGCTCATTTTGATGTGCAGGCTCTTTTCTTCCTCATTGTCGTGCTTCAAGCCCACATATACGGGCAGACCCCGTGTCTCGCACTCTTTTTTCAGGTTCTCATAGATTTTCATGGAGCCGCCGGCAATGCAGCCGGTACCGGCGCAGATCAGTACAGAGGGGATTTTGCCGCTGGCGGCAAGGGCCTGCTTGGCGTCCTCCGTCAGAACGCGAAAGCCTTCACGTGTCAGTTTGCTCATTGTGCCGCCTCCTTTTCGCGGATCTTGTCCAGCTCGGCAATGGCCAGATCCGGGTTCATTTTGGGATGTACCTCGCCGTCAATGGTCATGGCGGGGGCAAGACCGCATGCACCCAGACACGCCACGGTCTCCAGCGTGAACATGCCGTCCTCAGAGGTCTTGCGCTTGCCGGTAAGACCCAGATAGTCATGAAGGGCGTCAAAAATGGGCTGGGACTTGCGCACGTGGCAGGCGGTGCCGTCGCACACCTTGATGATATGCTTGCCCTTGGGCTCCAGCGAGAAATTCTCATAGAAGGTGGCCACAGAATAAACGGCGGAAACACTGATGTCCAGGTATTCCGCCACGGTGGTCATGTCCTCTTGACTGAGGTAGTTTTTCTGCGTCTGGATCTCCTGCAGGATTGCAATCAGCTGGGCGCGGTCCTGCGCAAAGCGGGATAAGATCTGCTGCGTTGTCTCCATTGGAAACCTCCTGTGTTCTTTCTTTTTTATTCGTTTGAGGCGGCGGCCCTCGCCGCACTGTAAAGATTGCGTTAAAAATATCACAAAAACCCGCCAATACTATACCATGAATCTTGGGAAAAAGCAACAGTCAATTAGATGAAAAAAGCAACAATAAATTATATAAAATCGATACTACAAGAAAACTTTTCTGTGTGCCGTTTCTTGTGTTGCGCCTTCAACTGTGATATAATACATTAGTTAAATAGTCGAAACATGTCGCCCGTGCCGCAGCGCCGGGTGAGGGAGGTACTCTTGGAACGAAAAAACGTCGTCGTGTCTGAGGCGGACATGTCCCGCCAGCAGGCGTTTACCGAAAAAATAAAGGCTCTGCATACCCAGCGGGGCACACCTGTCCGCGCACTGGTGGACACCTTCGGCTGCCAGCAGAATGTGGCTGACAGCCAGCATATCATGGGCATGCTGGAGGCCATGGGCTGCACCTTTGTCACCGCGGCGGAGGAGGCGGACATCGTGGTGCTGAACACCTGCGCCATCCGCGACCACGCGGAAAAGCGGGTCTACGGCACGCTGGGCGCCCTGACCCACACGAAAAAAGCCAACCCGGAGCAGATCATCTGCCTGTGCGGCTGCATGGCCCAGCGCCCTGAGGTGGCGGAGAAGGTGCGCCAGTCCTACCGCCACGTGGATCTGGTGTTCGGGCCTCAGGCGCTGTGGAAGTTCCCCGAGCTTTTGTATCAGGTCTATACCCGCCGGGGTCGGGTGTTTTCCGTGGAGGATGAGCACGGCGCCATTGCCGAGGGTATGCCGGTGGTGCGGGAGGGCCGCACACGGGCATGGGTGTCCATCATGTACGGCTGCAACAACTTCTGCTCCTACTGCATCGTCCCCTACGTCCGGGGCCGGGAGCGCAGCCGCCAGCCGGAGCGCATCATCGAGGAGGTGCGCCAGCTGGCCGCCGAGGGGTACAAGGAGATCACCCTGCTGGGACAGAACGTCAACTCCTACGGCAAGGATCTGGATACGCCGTGGGACTTTGCCGACCTTTTAAGCGAGCTGGATAAGATCGAGGGGGACTACCTCCTCCGCTTCATGTCCTCCC
>CAKTGD010000041.1 GCA_934561335.1 uncultured Oscillospiraceae bacterium | reverse complement strand
AAGAACTATCTGTATCAGGCGGGGGAGAACCCGATCCCGGCCTCCCGGGGAGAAGAGAAATACCACCTGGGGGCGGCATCGCCCATCCTGTCCCAAGGAGACCTGATGGGAAGCGTTCTGCTGCTGCTGGGCGAAAACGACAAGCCCCTGGGGCTCAGCGACCAGAACCTGACCAAAACCGTAGCGGGCTTTCTGGGACGGCAGATGGAGAGCTAAGAAGTGTATAGTGCGGCAAACACCCTCTGCGGAAGAGATCCGGCAGAGGGTGTTTGCTTGTGAAAGAGGGATTATTTCCTGGATTTTTCTTTCAGGATCATGGACCGGATGGCTTCGACAGCGGTCTGGATAGCGTTGGCAGTGTCCCAGCAGGTATCGGTCAGGCCTGTGGCATCCTCCCGCTCCCGGTTGCGGCACAGCAGCAGGACGGTGGCGGCCTTCATACGGCGGATCCCGGCTACCAGGTACAGGGTATCGCTCTCCATTTCGCTGCCAATGGCGCCGGCCCGCTTCCAGGCCTTCCACTTGGAGCGAAGCTCGTCCTCAACGGGCATGGTTTCCGGGGCGTGCTGACCGTAATAGCTGTCCTTGCATTCGACAATGCCGTTGGTATGGGACAGACCAAGCCGCTCCGCTGCGGCGTTCAGCTCCATAACCAGGTCAAAATTGGGGACGGCGGGGTATTCTACCGGTACATATTCCAAGCCGGTACCGCTTTTGCGAATGGCGCCGGTGGGAATGATCAGGGTGCCCGGAACCAGGCTGGCATCGATGCCGCCGCAGGTTCCTACCCGGATCAGGACCTCCGCACCGCATTTTTTCAACTCCTCCACACCGATGGCGGTGCTGGGGCCACCCATGCCGGTGGACATGACGGTGACGGTTTCTCCCTCCAGGGTGCCATTCCAGGTTGTGTATTCCCGGTAGGTCTGCACATGGTGGGGGTTATCCAAAAACGCGGCGATTTTTTCCACGCGCCCGGGATCTCCGGGGAGAATGACGTAGCGGCCCAGCTGACCGGGGGCACATTTGATATGGTGCATCAGTTCTTCTTGCATAATGATTCCTCCTAAATAAGTGGACAAATGATATTATGATTTAGAAACATGCCCTATTATAACGGCACTTGAAAGATATTACAATACCAAAGTGCAAATTTGGGATTATGTACAAAAACTGTACACGTTATTTATAAATAATGACATATTGACATTTTTCTTTGGACGTGTATCATAAAGCCATGACAAAAACATATTATGAAAAACGAAGGAATGCACTGTGAACGATTCTAAAAAAATACTACAACTTTTCAAAAACATCCTATGGATCGAGCTGGGATTGGCGATATCCTCAGCGGGAACGGCCCTTTTTTACGCCGCGGATCTGGGATCCGGAGCTATGGCCACATTCTCCGACGGGCTGCATCTGCTGCTGGGTATTTCCTACGGAAACGCCAATACGTTATCCAATATGGTGCTGCTGGTAGTTCTGTTTTTTCTCCAGAAGTCTTATATCAACGTGGGCACCGTCCTTTGCGTATTTACCATCGGTCCATGGGTGAATCTGTTCACGCCGGTTTTCCAGGCCACCGGTTTGGCGCAGGCGAATATGTGCCTTCGCCTGCTGGCCGCGGCAGGCGGCACCGTCTGCATGGGGGTTGGCCTGGGACTCTATGTATCCGTTGGCTGCGGACTTGGGGCCATGGAGGGAATCGTCATGTATTGCAGGGAGCGGTTCCACATTTCTGTGGGGGTATCCAAAATCATTCAGGATGTAACCCTGGCGCTTCCGGGAATTTTGCTGGGGGCCCGCTGGGGTGTGGGGACAGTCATTGCCATGTTCTGCACAGGGCCGGTTCTCCAGTTTTCCACAGCTTTCTTTAAAAGTCGGGTGTTTTCAGCCTTTCATCGATCCGAGGCCGAACACACGTGAGCTAGGTTTTATCCTGCCGGGCCAATGCTGGTGGGTAAAATAAAAAACAAAAAATAATCAGGAGGAACGTAAAAATGAAAAGCAAAAAGATTATTGCGCTGCTTCTGACTGCGGTTATGCTGCTCTCTATGGCAGCCTGCGGACAGAAGACGGCCACCAACACCACCACTGCCGCTGCCGCCGATGGCACGACTTCCGGGGAAACCGCCGGGGAGGGCCTTGTAGAAGCGTTTGGCAAGAAGGCCGGTGACATCGGGGTCGTGCTGATTCTGAACACCAACCTGGGCGACCATGCGATCTGTGACCTGTCCAACGCCGGTCTCCAGGAGGCTGCCGCGATGTACGGCTTCCGGGCAAAAACCGTTGAGCTTGGCGGCGACGTTACGCTGCAGGTGCCTACCATGCAGGAGTACGCAGAGGATCCCGACTGGGATATCATCGTCTGCGGCACCTCCAATCTGAAGGAAGCTGTCCAGCAGGTTGCGCAGGAGCATCCGGATCAGAAGTTTATCCTCTATGACGCACAGGACGAGAAGGGCCTGCCCAATGTTTTCTCCATGGACCACTGCCAGAATGAGGGCGCATATCTTGCCGGTGTGGCGGCTGCTCTGCTGACCACCAGTGAGGCACCCTTGGCCAATGCGGAAAAGACCGTTGGCTTTGTAGGCGGCGGCGAGAACACCGCGCTGGATGACTATCTCATCGGCTATATTCAGGGCGTCCACTCCGTAGACGAGGATATCAACATTCTGGTTTCCTGGATCGGTGACTTTAAGGATACCGCCAAGGGCAAGGAACTGGCTGTGGCACAGGCCGGCCAGGGCGCGGACGTGATCTTCTCTGTTGCCGGCATTGCCGGTCTGGGTACTCTGGCAGGCTGTGCTGAGAGCAATATCTATTCCATCGGTGTGGACTCCGACCAGTACACGGTGCTGCTGGAGACCGATCCCACCACTGCCGCCAACATCTGCACCTCCATGTATAAGAAGGCAGATGTGACCGTCAGCACGCTGATCGCCAAGGCCCTTGACGGCACCCTGGAGTGGGGCAGCTACGCCAAGTGGGGTCTGCAGGACGGCGTGGTTGGCCTGGCAACCGATAACGACAACTATCAGAGCATCTTCTCCGAGGAGCAGAAGAGCTATCTGGAGGGTGTGCAGGCGGACGCTACTGCCGGAAAGCTGGAGATCCTGTCCGCCATTGGTATGGACAACGATCAGCTGCAGCAGATCCTGGCTACCGCAACCAAGTAAGGATAACATAGGGAACAGAACGCGGCTGCGTTCTGTTCCCTAAGACGCCGAAAAAAGAAATGCAGGAGGATGCATATGAAAGAGAATATCCTCGTTATGGAGAACATCCGGAAGGTATATTCAAATGGATTTATCGCAAACGAAAATGTAAATCTTGCTGTCAACGAGGGTGAGATCCATGCGCTGGTCGGTGAAAACGGCGCCGGAAAAAGCACACTGATGAAGGTGCTCTTCGGCGTAGAGAAGCCGGATGAGGGCAGAGTCCTCCTGAATGGACAGGAAGTCCATATTGACAATCCCAATGTGGCGATCCAGCTGGGGATCGGCATGGTGTATCAGCATTTTATGCTGGTGCCCAGCCTGACAGTGACGGAGAACCTTGTCATTGGCATGGAGCCCAGAAAGAGCGGGATTTTCTACGACCAGTCTGCCGCCGAAAAAATGGTTAAAGAAGCGGCGGAAAAGTACAATTTCAAATTGGATCCAACAGCAAAGATCCAGGACCTTCCTGTCGGTCAGAAGCAGAAGGTCGAGATTTTAAAGGTGCTGATCCGGGGTGCGAAAATCATCATCCTGGATGAGCCTACCGCCGTCCTGACGCCTCAGGAAACGAAGGAGCTGTTTACCGAGCTGAAGGGGCTGAAAAGTCAGGGCTATACCGTGATCTTCATTTCTCACAAGCTCAACGAGGTGACGGAGCTGTGTGACCGGGTAACGGTGATGCGGGCAGGAAAGACCATCGGTGTCCGCAATATTGCCGACGTGACCGAGGGAGACATTTCCCGCATGATGGTCGGCCGGGACATTGTATTGAAAATAGACAAAGACCGGGCAGCGCCGGGGGAGAAGGTCCTTTCGGTGCGGCACGTTACAAAATATATTCTGGATACGAAAAAGATACTTGACGACGTAAGCTTCTGTGTGCGCCGGGGAGAGATCCTGGGTGTAGCCGGTGTGGAAGGAAACGGTCAGAAGGAGATCAGCGAAATCATTACCGGCTTGGACCGAATCTTTGAAGGAGAAGTCCGCGCGACACCGGAATTGGTAGATGTGCGGGAGCAGACCATACGGCAGCTGCGGGAGAAGGGCGTAGCCCATATTTCGGAGGACCGTATGACCTACGGAATCGTAGGCGACGGCAGCATTGAGGACAATATCATTGCCGACCGCTACTATAAGCCCTCTATGAAGAAGGGGCTGCTGCTGGACCAGAAGAAGATCGACAGTTTGGCGGACGAGCTGATCCAGGAGTATAAGGTCAAGTGTGACAATCGGACGCAGCCCATCCGGATGCTGTCCGGCGGCAATATGCAGAAGGTGGTCACTGCCCGGGAATTCACGGCAGGAGCCTCCTTGATCATTGCCAATCAGCCGACCCGCGGCATTGACATCGGGGCCAGTGACTTCATCCGCCGCCGTCTGGTGGATCTGCGGACCCAGGGCGCTGGCGTGCTGCTGATCAGCGCGGACCTGAATGAGGTGCTGGAGATCAGCGATAGCCTGATCGTGATGCACAACGGACGCATTGCCGCGTATTTCCCCGATGCTTCCAAGGTCGGCGAAGATGAGCTGGGTGAATATATGCTTGGGGTAAGAACCATGAGCGAAGAAGAAATCCGGGAGGTGGCGGACCATGAGTAAAGGGAAGAAAATCCGGACCGCGAAAGAAATTGAGCAGATCTTCAATGTGCTGCGGGTGATCGTAGCCATTGCCATTGCGCTGCTGTTTGCTTTTGTCGTGATCCTGCTGGTCAGTGACGATCCGGTGGACTCCATCTCCAAGTTTGTGGTGGGCCCGGTGACAACGACCCGGCGCTTTGGTGAGGTTGTCAGCAAAATGGTGCCCCTGCTGTTTACCGGTGCGGCGGTATGCTTCATTTTCTCCGCCAACCAGACCAATATGGCGGTGGAAGGCGGCTTTACCCTGGGCGCTTTGGGTGCAACCATTGCCGCCGTCTACCTGTCTGTGGGAAACCCGGTGGTAGATGTGACGGTTGCCTGCCTTCTCGGCGGCCTGTTCGGGCTGATTGCCTGCGCTATCCCCGCCATTATGTATGTCCGATTCAATTCCAAGCCCATCGTCAGCTCGCTGATGATGAACTATGTGTGCATGTACATAGCCATCGGACTGATCAATCACCCGATGCGGGATAACAGCGCCGGTTTCAATGCTTCGGCAACCTTTGCGGCTACGGCCCAGCTGCCAAAGCTGATGAAGGGCACGGACATCCATCTTGGGTTGATCATCGGCCTGGCGGTGATCCTGTTCAGCTATATTTATCTCTACCGCACCCAGAATGGATATGAGATCCGGGTGGTAGGCAAGAACAGCGATTTTGCCACCTACTGCGGTATGCCGGTGAATAACATATTGATGAAGTCTCAGCTGATCGGCGGCTTTTTGGCCGGTCTGGGCGGCGCGGTAGAGGTTCTGGGTATGTATTCCCGGTTCCAGTATGCCAGCAATACAGGCCTGGGCTTCGACGGCATTATGGTGGGCATTATGGCGGCGTATAACCCAAAGCTGGTTCCCCTGGCGGCGTTCTTCTATGCCTATGTGAAAGAGGGCGCGGCGATCCTGGCTCGTTCTACGGATATCCCGGTAGAACTGGTGAGCATTATTCAGGCGATCATCATCATGCTGGTGGTAGCCGAGAGATTCCTGTATAAGCAGAAGCACAAGCTCATGGTCCGGGCGGCGGAAAAGCAGCTGGAGCTGCAGCAGGCCCAGAAGGAGGAGGGTTAAGGATGAATGCGGATTTTATCGCAAGTTTTCTCTATTCTGTAATTCGGATCACAACGCCTCTGCTCTACGGTGCCCTGGGTGCGCTGATCTGCAAACAAGGCGGTGTGCTGCACATTGCCTTTGAGGCCTGCATGCTGTTTGCCGCGTTCTTTGGCGTGGTGGCCAGCGCGCTGACCCAGAGCGTTTTCCTGGGCCTGCTGGCGGGTATGGCAGGGGGCATATTGGTGATGCTCCTGTTCGGCTATTTTACCCTGCAGCTGAACGCGAACCTGGTTTTGACGGGCATCGCCCTGAATACTCTGGCATCCGGCGGAACGGTGTTCCTGATGTATCTGCTCTGCGGAGAGAAGGGCACCAGCAATTCTCTGCCCAGTCTGGTGTTCCCTTCTGTAAATATCCCTGTGATCAAGGACATTCCCTTCCTGGGTACGGTGCTGTCCGGACACAATATCCTGACGTATGTGGCGTTTATTATGCCTGTATTTGTGTATCTGCTGATTTTCAAGACCCCCCTGGGGCTTCGTATCCGGTCGGTAGGTGAAAATGAGAATGCTGCCGCAAGCGTTGGTGTCAATGTCACCAGGACCAAGTATATCACGTTGATCATTGGCGGTGCGGTCACCTCTCTCGGTGGAATGTTTATGTCCATGGGTTACCTCTCCTGGTTTGCCCGGGATATGATTGCCGGCCGGGGCTTTATGGCCATTGCGGCGCAGAACCTGGGCAATGCGGCGGTGGTGCCTACGTTTATCACCTCGATCCTGTTCGGTTTGGCCAATGCTCTGGCGGTTATGCTCCAGACGCTGAATCTTCCCGCGGAGATCTTCCAGGCAATGCCTTACGTGGTCACGCTGATCGGTCTGGCGGCTTATTCCAGCTCTCAGCGGAAGGAAAAAAGGCAGCGGGGAAAAAAGATGGAAAATAGGCAAAATAAAGCGTGAAAAAATCTTTTTTTCAGGTATAATAAAAACTGAAAGAGAGGGAGGCCTATGTCTTATTCATCGAATGCGTCACAGCGTGCCCTAAACTATATTACGGACAATATCAGAACCGGTCATTGGGCGGCAGGCAGTAAGATCGAAACGGAGGATACGATCAGCGAAAAACTGGGCGTAAGCCGGATCGCAGTCAGGCAAGCCATTGAGAAGCTAAGTACCCTGGCGGTCCTGACAAAGGTACAGGGCTCAGGAACTTATGTAAACAGCTTCGAAGAGTGTGCCCTTGGGGGGATGGTGTATTATCCGCCTACCCTGCGGTCGCTGCGCACCGTGCTGGAATTCCGGAGAATGTTCGACTCCTGCAACGCGGAGCTGTTTATTCAAAATGCGACACGGCAGCAGAAGGAAGACCTGTATCAGAATTTCCGGGACATGGTCCAGGCAAAGGATGACCGGGAAAGGTTTGAGGTTTATGACAACACCTTCCACGAAATGATCGCCCGGGGAACCAACAACACCTTGATTTGCCAGTTGTCCGATACGCTTACAGAACTTTTGATCCACCACCAGGCTCTGCAATACGACCTGGTGGGGCCGGAACAGGCGATTAAATGGCATGGGCGTATCGTCGAGGCCGTTCAGGACGGGGACGGAGAACTGGCACGGCTATATACAAGAGTGCACATCGATAATGCCATTAAGAGATTGGCATCGGCCGACAGCGAAACGGAGGAGAAACCATGAGCAGCGCTGTGTACGATATCATTACATCCGATCATCTGAATTATCATCAGAAGCTGAACGCTCTGTGCCATGAGGCGGAGAATACCTTGGAGGTACTGCCTTTGCCGGAGCACTTCCACAGGTATTTCGACTGCGGAGCGATTTGCGATATGAATGAGGGAAACGCACCATACCGCCCTCGCTATGTGATGGTGGACTTTGAGCGGTTTGTGAAGCAGGGCAGCCGGTTCCTGAAACTGGACCCACCCAAAAATTTGGACGAGCTGCTGTGGGCGCTGGAGATCCTGTATTCCTACATTCCGTCCATCACCACAAAGCCGGTGTATCTGGGAAATCTGGACAAGCTGATCGATCCGTTTTTGGAGGGAGTGACCGATGAAGAGGCCATCCCCAAGCTGGAGCGCTTTTTGGGCTATATCAACCGGGTCATTGCCAACGCCTACAGCCACGCAAACATTGGGCCGGAGGCCACCAGGGCCGGCTGGCTGCTGCTGACACTGGAGGAGAAGCTTCAGCTGGATACTCCAAACCTGACGCTGAAGTACGATGCGGACATTACACCGGACGACTTTGCGGAGGCGGCGATCCGCTGCTCGCTGAAGTGCGGCAATCCGGCGATCTGCAACCACAAAGCCCACAAGGATACCTATAGCTTCGACTACGGGATCTCTTCCTGCTATAATATTCTGCCGCTGCGAGGAGGGGCCTATACCCTATCCCGATTGGTGCTGCCAAGACTTGCGAAAATGGCGGACAGCGTGGATATGTTCCTGGAAGAGCTGCTGCCGGATGCCTGTAAAACCCTGGCAGAGTATATGAACGCCCGGGTCAGCTTCCTTGTGGAAAAATCCAATTTCTTCCAGCGGGATTTTCTGGCGGAAGAGGGCCTGATCGAGCGGGAGCGCTTTGTGGGTATGTACGGTGTAGCGGGCCTGTGCGACTGCGTTGATCTGCTTTTGGCGGATCGGGGCCTGAAATATGGCCGGGATCCGGAGGCGGACGATTTGGCGGACCGGATCATGGAGATCATTCAGGACTTTGTGGCCCATTTCGATGCCAAGTATTCCGAAATCGGCCATGGGCATTTTCTGCTGCACGCTCAGGCAGGGCTGGCCACGGATGTGGGAGTGACCTCCGGCGTGCGGATCACGGTAGGAGACGAACCGGAAAATCTGCTGGACCACCTGCGCCACAGCGCTCGGTTCCATCGATTCTTCCCCACGGGCTGCAGCGATATTTTCCCCTTTGATACCACGGCGGAGCGAAATCCTGGAGGGCTACTGGATATTGTCAAGGGGGCCTTCTCCATTGGAGACAAATACTGCGCATTTTATGGTGCGGATGGGGATATGGTGCGCATCACAGGCTACCTCGTCAAGCGCAGTGAGCTGCAAAAATACGAGAGGGGAGACATTGCGCTCCAGGACAATGTGATCAACGGCAGCAGTAACTACAGGCTGAACCGGCTGAAGGACAGAAAGGTCCGTCATGTCTGAGCCGTTGACCGCGCCAATCAATAAGATACTGCCCTACAGCGTTGTAGACGGACCGGGGAACCGGGTGGCCATATTCTTTCAGCGGTGCAATATACACTGCGCCTATTGCCACAATCCGGAAACGCAGAACCTATGCCGGAACTGCGGAGCCTGTGTAGAAGAATGCCCTGGTAAGGCTCTGCGTATGGTCAATGGCCGGGTCTGCTGGGCGGCGGAGAAATGCCTGGGCTGTGACCGGTGCATTCAGGTATGCCCAAACAGGGCGTCTCCCAAGGTGACGGAGATGACGCCGGAGCAGGTATTCGAAAGGATTTGCGAGAGCCTGCCCTTTATCCGGGGAATTACCGTATCCGGAGGAGAGTGCAGCCTGTATCCGGAATTTCTTGAGAAATTATTCCTTTTGACAAGAGAAAAGCACCTGACGGCGCTGATGGACTGCAACGGGACCATAGACCTGAGCCGGTATCCTGGGCTTATGACGCTGTGTGATGGGGTTATGCTGGATGTGAAGAGCTGGGATCCGGAGGCGTTCTTCAGCTTGGCCGGCGGAAGCGGCAAAAACGTAAAAAAGAATCTCCTCTGGCTGGCCCAGCAGGGAAAGCTGGAGGAGGTCCGCATCGTCTGTGTACCTGGCCATGTGGATGTGGAGGACTGCATCCTCGGCATTGCGGATGTGCTGGGACAGAAGGAGACGGAAAAGGTGCTGCTGAAGCTGATCCGGTTCCGGCACTTCGGAGTCAGAGGAGAACTTTCCAATTGGCCGTCCCCATCCATGGAAACGATGCTCGAATGGAAGGATCTTGCCATGGGGGCTGGATTTCGGCGGATCCTGGTCCTGTAGGGGGCCAAATGCGTAGGAAAGGAAAAGAATCATGATACTCTCTCACTGCAATTTTTTCTCCAAAACCCTTTTGAATCATGTGGATGTGGACGTGCTTCTCCCATCCGTTCCGGACAATGACTGCATTGGTATGGAGCTGGAAGAAATTTACACGCCGGTCAAGCCCTATCCTGTATTGTACCTCCTTCATGGTGCGCTGGATGACCATAGTATGTGGCTGAGGCATACGGACATCGAGGCCCTGGCGGAGAAGGCCGGTGTGGCAGTGGTCATGCCCTCGGGACAAAACGGGTTCTATGTGAATGCCCGCTACGGACAGAATTATTTCGACTTCATTGCGAAGGAGCTGCCGGCTTTTATCGAGCGGATATTTCCGGTCAGCACCTGCCGGGAGGACCGATTTATTGCCGGACCGTCTATGGGAGGCTACGGTGCGACCCATACCGCGCTGTCCTGTCCAGAGCGCTACGGTGCCTTTGCGGATCTTTCCGGTGCGGTAGACCCGGTGACGCTGGAGCCCAGAATGAAAGCTATGGGCTTTGGATTTTTCCGATATGATCTGATTTTTGACGGCACCCAGAACATGCGGCCTGATGACGATCTGTATGCATTGGCGGCCTCTTTGAAATCGGCGCAAATCAAGCCGGAAGCTTATGTGTACTGCGGATTAGAGGACACAGCGAACTTAGATATGAACTGCCGGCTCCGGGATACGCTGGAGGAAAACGGATTTTCCGTTCACTTCCGGGATGGGCATGGACTGCATGACTGGACCTATTGGAACGGCTGTATTGCGGACTTCCTTGCGCATATTGCGAAGAAATAATGGCCTGCAGAAAATAGGAAAAATCCCCGGAAAGCCTGGGCTTTCCGGGGCGAAATATTACGTTTTCCGCACAAACTTTTCTTTGCATCGGGGGCAGGTGATGGAGATCTTCCCCTTGCCCCGGGGGACACGGACGGTTTGGCGGCATTTGGGACAGTCGAAGTAGC
>CAKTGD010000040.1 GCA_934561335.1 uncultured Oscillospiraceae bacterium | reverse complement strand
GCATACTCCAACCGGAGACTGGTTATCCATTCGCGGAATGTCATTTTATACGTAGTCTTGATATAGGCGGAAAGATAGGTACGGTTCGTATAAAGTATTTCGGACAGTTCTTTTATGGTAAGTCCCTGCTGGACATAGCCGTCTGTCTTTATCCAGTTGTCAACCCTCTCTATAAATTCTGTATAGGACCTAGGAACGTCTTTCTCAGAAACTATTTCATGTTCAGTTTCCGAATTTGTCAGAAGTTCTTCTTCAGATTGTATATCCTGCTCAAACGCATTTTCTACCTGTTCATAGAACAGCAGGTAGTTCTGATAGCTGTAGAAAAGATAGCTGTAGAACGGTATTGACGACAAAATCCAGATAAAAACATATTCGTCTGGCAGAAATGTCAGCAATCCGCATCCGACACCGAAGATAAGTGCCCAATAAGTGAATATGGAAAGCCATTCGATATATGCGCCTATATCATCCGCCTGAGTTTCATTGAAAATCCGAATGGCTCTACGATATGCAATTATGACTCTGCGAGCTAAAACGACTCCAAAAACGACTAACCAGGCAGCTAAAGCAAATAAAGAGAATTTTTGCATGATTCCGCTTGGCAACAGGAACAACACAACTCCGGAAAGAGTTGAAAATATAATCCATAAAATGATATGTGTCCACACACGCCGTTTGGTAATGTAAAAACGATCAAGCAACATTATCAATGCCGAACTGAACAGAGAATAGCACAGAAAGTATGTGGACATGTTCATCAATATGGCAGAATCCGCATTTTTGAATCGGATACCAAAGAAGAAATGTACCGAATAGTTTGCAGAAAGCAGCAACATAGCTATACCCATAATCTGTCGGGAGCGGAGATAATTCTTGAAAATTTTCTTTTCAGGAGTCTTTGCAAACAAAAAATAAAAGCCGAAGAATAACATTAACGGCAGTGCGGTACAAAGTGAAAAACTGTATATAGATGGTTCCATTGTATTTTTTTCATTACAATTATTTATAAGGATTATGTTCAGGAACCCTAATGAGTTCTTTTATATCAACTTCCAGACATTGAGCTATCTGTATTAATGCTTCTAAAGGAGGTTGACAAGCATTAGTACACCATTTGGAAATGGTTGCTTGGTCTCTGCCAAGTTTCTCTGCAAGCCATTTGTTCGTTTTCTCCTTTTCTGCAAGCATAACTTTTATACGATTAAGATTTTTCTCAGCCATTGCGTATGTTATTATTGTTTTCGGTTGCAAAGATAGTCATTCTTCTTCAAATATCGTTTGTTAAATCCGAAAATCATTATAAAAAACGGAAAATAATTTGTCTAATTAGAAATTCCATTGATTTTTGCATGATTTACAGTGACTCTTTCCCTCTTTATCTTGCATATCTCTATATTCAGTTAAAATGAAAACAGAATATGCCTACTTATAACTTTCTTCTTTTGGAGTTGAGTTATGAATACCAAAATCGGAAAATTATCGTTGTTTTCTGTGTTAATTTTTGTTTTCTCATGCTTTCATTTTGGGGTTTCTTGATTTTGTTGTTTCCATTTTGTTTCTTTCTCCATTTCGCTTACACAATATATATTGAATATCAGCGCATTACAAACAATCAGTAAGATTTCAAGAAGAAGATCATGATGGTTGTAGGCGCATGTATCTTCCTCGTTGCTGCAGCTCAGGCTCTGCCTTTGTTCTTCGGTCTCTAATCTATCGTTCAAGCATTAGGAATACATCATGTCAGTAGAAGTAAACGAAAATCAATACGTAAGCTATCCCATGTTCAAGGGACTCCAAAAGCCACTTGAATTTATGGGATTCCAGGGACGCTACATCACTTGGGCTGCATGTGCCGTTGGTGGAGCCATCCTCGGTTTCATCATAGCATATTGCATCCTTGGTTTTGTAGTAGGTCTCGTGGTTCTTGCTATTTCACTCAGCTCTGGAGCAGCCCTTATCTTCTTCAAGCAGAAGAAGGGTTTGCACACAAAGAAGGAGGAGCATGGTGTATTCATCTATGCTTGTTCGCATAGAATGTAATCAAACAAAATTCAAATGTAAACAAATGAGCAAGTGTGTTGAAATCTGAATAGTGTTAATCGGTAGGCTCACCCTCTCGCAAGGATGGGCCTACCTTTATTTATACTTATCAAAATGAAAGATTTGACAATCGTTATAAATACAGAAATCGGTGCTCGATATGTGATGATGCCATCAGAGTTCTTGGTTTCCATTGCCCAAGCCAATGAGGTCATCTTTGTATGCTTCCATGAAATAGGCACCGGCAAACTTCTTCATACAGTCTTTCTCTTTGTAGAAGAAGATGAAGAAAATCATATTCGTGGATTCAGTAACTACTCGAAGAAAGGTCAAAAACAGATACTCGATGATATGAGAGATTTCATAATCGAGGACATTAACAATTTACTTTCAGAAAACCATGACGGCAAGAATGATCCATACCCAATCGTACATCGCTCTTATTTCGACCATCAGGAGTTTGAGAAGCGTTGGTATACGTTCTACGATATGATTACAGATGCCTTGGAAGGTTCTGAAGAAAATTTCGTAGCCCAAAACAAGAAGCCCCAAAAACATAACAAGAAGAATAAGAAGAAATGATCTCATACGTAATCATAGCATTTGTGGCAATACTCATTGGTATGGCTATCTCAGTTTCAGCCTTTGGCACTGGAGGCAAACGTAAGAAAATCTTTCAAGACATCTACTTCTCTATCGAGGATGTGGATGGCATTGGTGTGCTCTATACCAAGACAGGCGAGTACTCAGCCATTTTGAAGATGGAGAACCCAGTACAGAAGTATTCTGCAAACATTGATAGCTACTATGAGTTCAACCATCTTATTACCGCACTTGCCCAGACTCTTGGTGAAGGCTATGCCATTCACAAGCAGGATGTTTTTGTTCGGAAGCAGTTCAAGGACGAGAGCAACGACAACCATGAGTTTTTGTCTGAGTCATACTTCAAGTATTTCAATGGACGTTCCTATACCGACAGCCAGACCTATCTGATTATCACCCAGGAGAACAAGAAAAGCCGTATCTTCTCTTTTGATAGCAAGAAATGGCGTGACTTTATGGTGAAAATTCGCAAGGTCAAAGACCAACTGAAGGACTCTGGCGTGGAAGCATCCTACCTCGATGGCAATACGACTCGTGAATACGTTGACCGCTATTTCTCCATGAATTTCAACGACAAGATAGTGTCAATGACCAACTTTAAGGTTGATGAAGAGTCAATCAGCATGGGCAACAAACGATGCAAGGTCTATAGCCTTGTTGATGTTGACTGTGTCAGCACACCATCTATAGTCCGTCCATTCACAAATATTGAGGTCAACAATGTTTCAATGCCAGTGGATATGGTATCATTAGTTGACAGCATTCCATCTGCCGATGTAGTTGTGTATAACCAGATGTTCTTCATTCCTAACCAGAAAAGAGAACTTTCCCTACTCGACAAGAAGAAAAATCGTCATGCCAGTATGCCAAATCCAAGCAACCTGATTGCCGTGGAGGACATCAAGAAGGTGCAGGATGTGATAGCAAGAGAAAACAAACAGTTGGTATATGCCCACTTCAACCTTGTCGTTGGAACGTCTATAGATGCTGATATTCAGAAATGCACCAACCATCTGGAGAACTCCTTTGGCAGATTGGGCATCCATATCAGCAAAAGAGCCTACAACCAGCTGGAACTATTCGTCAACTCATTCCCTGGTAATTGCTACTCAACCAACCCAGAGTACGACCGCTTTCTGACTCTAAGTGATGCAGCAGCCTGCCTTATGTACAAAGAGCGCATTCAGCATAGCGAGGAAACCCCGTTGAAGATTTACTACACTGACCGCCAAGGTGTGCCAGTGGCTATCGACATCAGCGGTAAGGAAGGAAAGAACAAGATTACGGACAACTCCAATTTCTTCTGCCTCGGACCATCTGGAAGTGGTAAGTCCTTCCACATGAACAGCGTTGTTCGCCAGATGTGGGAGCAGAACACTGACGTCGTGATGGTTGATACCGGTAATTCTTACGAAGGACTCTGCGAGTATGTTGGAGGCAAGTACATCAGCTATACCGACGAGCATCCTATTACGATGAACCCTTTCGCCATCAAGCGTGAGGAATTGAACATCGAGAAGATTGGCTTCCTGAAGAACCTGATAATGCTCATCTGGAAGGGAACCCAAGGCGAAGTCACCAAGACAGAAGACCGACTCATAGAACAAGTTATCACAGAATACTTCGAAGAATATTTTGTAAAGAAACAGATTGAAAACCTGTCGTTCAACACATTCTATGAGTACAGTACAGTCCGCATTCCACAGATTATAAAAGAGAACAATCTGGCAGGAATAGATTTGGCAGCATACAACTATCTATTGAAAGACTTCTACAAGGGAGGCAGCCATGAGCTTACTCTCAATGAAAACCTCGATACAAAGCTGTTTGATGAGACCTTCATAGTCTTCGAGATTGACTCCATCAAGGACGACCCTCTTCTCTTCCCTCTCGTTACACTCATCATCATGGATGTTTTCATCCAGAAGATGCGTATCAAGAAGAACCGCAAGGTGCTTGTTATTGAAGAGGCATGGAAAGCCATAGCATCGCCAATGATGGCAGAGTACATCAAATACCTCTACAAGACAGCCCGTAAATTCTGGGCATCAGTTGGTGTGGTCACTCAGGAAATTCAGGACATCGTCGGCAGTCCTATCGTGAAGGAAGCCATCATCAACAACTCTGACATTGTGATGCTGCTTGACCAGAGCAAGTTCCGTGAACGTTTCGACGAGATCAAGGCAATCCTGGGTTTGACAGATGTGGACTGCAAGAAGATCTTCACCATCAACCGCCTTGAAAACAAGGAAGGCAGAAGCTTCTTCCGAGAAGTCTTTATCCGAAGAGGAAGTGTCGGAGGCGTGTTTGGTGTAGAAGAACCTCACGAGTGCTATATGACCTATACCACCGAGCGAGCTGAGAAGGAAGCCTTGAAGCTCTACAAGAAAGAGTTGCAATGCGACCATCAGCATGCCATCGAAGCCTATTGCCGAGACTGGGAACTGTCAGGGATCACCAAATCCTTGCCATTTGCCCAAAAGGTGAACCAGACTTGTCATGTGCTGAACCTCAACCCCAAGAGGAAATTTGATGAGTATATGTAACAAGTCATAAACAATAATATTCAGACAAATGAAACGCTATCTGATAATACTTACTCTCTATCTCTGTGCCGTAGTACCGACAATGGCACAGTACTACAGTGTGAACTATGACAAGCGCACTGTAGAAGCAATGACAGCCGCTTTTGCTACAGAGGCAGCTACTGAGGCGTATTATGCCGAACAGGTAGCTAAGATACGTGAACACTATCAGGCGGCAGAGGTGGCAGCGGCAGGAATCTTCACCTCCAAGTTCCTTGACCGCAAAGCCCTCACCCATCTGGGACTATGGACAAGTGCGACGGAGAACTACTATTACCGCCGTATCTACAACATGGTGTCGGCCAATATCATGCCGAAGATATGGACTGTAGCAGGCATGATGCTCAAAAGTCCTCAGAATGCTCTCTATTGGGGAAGCTATTTATATAAGGTATGTGAAGAGACCAAGACTCTCTGCTATCAGTTCGAGTCTATCGTCACCAACAGCACCCTCTCGTTCAAGGATATAGCATTTCTGGAGATTAACCAGGAATTGGCTGCCATCCTGAAACTCTCGGAGTTGGGCAACGTGGATTGGGAAGCGATGTTTGACAACTTTTCCGGGTTCGGTTCCAACTTCACCAAGGAGAATCTCAAGGAAGACATAGACAACCTGTATGCCATGGGAGTCAATCTTGCTTCTGCTGGAGCAGGCAATGCAGTAGGTTCCATCCTTGGCAACAGCAGTTTTAGTGGAACGATGATGGATAAGACAAGCAGCGTCATAGAGATTGTAGAAAATGTCTATGGTCTCTACAACAGTCTGTCAACCAATGCCGGAAACACAATATTGCAGTTCGTTGGAGGAAGGGACAGCATTGCAAATCTCTTCTCTTTATCGAACTACAATCTGACCTCCTGGGTAACAGACTATGCCCGTGAAGGAATGGGGCAATACTACACCCAGCGATGGTATATTTATAGAGTTGATGCAGGAAATGTCACTCTATGTGATTACTATCCACCGACAGACAATGACGCTGTAATCAAAGGTGATCACTGGTATCGTATCAGCACAAAGGACAAAAACTATTCACCAACATCGGCAGAAAGAGAAGCTGCATTGAGAAACTCTGAAAACCATGCAGGTTGGAGCCGAAGTCAGGTTCAGCAACTGAACAACTCAAACGACGGCTTCAAATATAGTATGACATACTACATATCGGGCTATATACTCAGTAAAAAGAAAAAGCAGTATGCCAAAGCCTACGCTTACGAGATACATGTGTCAAAGAGTTGGAACAACAAAGAAGTTGCCTATGAGGATGTCTTTGATTCCTACACGATGGACTTGAAGACCTTCAAGGCAGGGCTGAATGCACGTCTGGTAGAACTCAATGACAACGAGGAAGGTTACACCTATTACCTTTCAAGTGACCCAAAGAGATACTACCAGACCACTGATGCCAAGAAAATTGCAGGATGTGAAACTGCAACCATAAGCGTTACTTGCCATGACGGAGCCAAACTAGGTGAAGGATCCACGCAATACAAATGTTCAAGTTGCGGAGGCAGCGTGAGCGGTCACACCAAACAGTGTGCAATGGCCACAAGTGTCACCCATGAGAACGTTGGCACCTCTGAGATAGACACCAAGATTGCGGAAACCGAAAGAAAAATTGCCTCCCTCCAGTCCGAGATTACAAGATTGGAAGCTGAAAATACGGAACTTCTCAGGAAGATAAAGAGTTCAAGTGTGGAAGATGCAGCAAGGTATCGCCAACAGTACAACGCCAATAAAGACCGTATTACAGCTTTGAAGTCAGACAAGAATGCCGCAGAAGCAGAACTTGCCGAATACCAAAAGGCAAAGCAAGAGGCTGTTGATGGTGAGAATGCCGTGACAGATGACTATTACCGCATACCTGCCATCATGCAGGATTGCAAGACTGCATACAATCTCAACTGGAATGGCTCAGGGGCGTGGGAAGGCAACACCTTTGTCCGTACAGCATCCATGCCAAACATCAATGGTGTCATTACCTTCAAGGCAACAATCTCGATAGCCAGAAAGCCAAAGTATTTCCTTGGCATCAAGATACACCGAGCCATTGTGCAGATTTCCTGGACATTGACCACGCAGTACAGCGACACGCAAGTTGTAGCAGTCATAAATCTCGATCCAGCAAAGACCGATGAAGAAAAAGCTGACGAAGTGAATAAAAAACTGGCAGAGGTTGCTCGTGAATATCCCGAATGTGACCCAACAGTAGAATATGCAAAAAGCAATCCAGTGGAATCAGACGAAACCGATGACACATACCATTTGCTTTGGTCAAGTGATCGTCTGGAGATAGCACGTCAGATAGACTGCCGTCTTACCAAGATATTTGCAGACCTGGTGTCATTGGAGAAAATGATGCACTACAAGCATTCCATCATAGACATATTGAAAAGTGTCGCACCACCATTGAACGATGAACAAGGTAGAAGACAGACTCTCATTGAGAAGTGTCGGAAGCGATGGTTGAGACATGCTGCAAATAGTAGCCATTCGGATAGTTACAACGGAAAATATGATGACGATGAAGAAGATAACAATGAATAGCAAGATAATGGCAATCCTCATTTGCCTGTTGACCCTCTTGCCGTCAGGAGCCAAGGCGCAGATGGGATTTGACGTCACTTCTGTTGAAGCCTATATCAATGACCACAAGCAACAGCGCAGTCTGCTGCTTGTGCGCTCCACCTTGGAGGCAAGTAACAAACTGCTGCATGATTATAGTGGCGATGCCAACATCGGCTTCAAGGACATCAACAAGGAACTGGATAAGTACACCAGGGCATTTGATGTGATTGATCTTCTGTATCAGACACTTCGCACCAGTCTCAATGTGTACAACACCTACGAGAACGTCAGTGACAGAGTTGGTGACTATAGAAAGATGCTCAATGATTTCAGGAAAAAGTGTCTGGAACGAGGTAACATCATGAGTACCGACACGCTGATAATCACTATCAACGCCAAGGCATTGGCAAAGATTGCTGATGAAGGAGATAACCTCTATAGGTCAGTCAGTGATTTGGTGCTATATGCAACAGAAACTGCTGCATGTTCCACATCCGACTTGCTTCTCATCCTTACGAGCATCAACAACTCGCTTGACAACATAAAGAAGCATCTCAACAAAGCCTACTTCGATACATGGAGATACATTCAGGTTAGAATCGGCTACTGGAAAAAGCAGGTGTATCGGGCCAAGAGTAAGGAAGAAATCATTAGTGATGCCTTTGGCAGGTGGAAAGGCGCAGGATATTTAGGCTATTAGGATAACAATTAAAAACTCAATGAATATGAAACATTTAATATCTTCACGGACAGCACTTTGCTTATGTGGCATGTCGTTGTGTTTCTGCGCATCAGCCCAGAGCTATGTGACATATAATCATGATGCAGCCAAGATGAATCAGATAACGGTTCAGGAGATTGGCGCAGGTGGACTCACTCCAGCATTCTATTATGATGTCTTTCACAACAGATACCAGAAAACAGCAGCTCAAAAGAACAAGCAAGGGTTCAGAACCTTAGCAGGAGTCTCTGCATATCAGCAGGTGGATATTGCTGACAGTATCAAGTCATCACTTACCAAACGAGCAGAAATAGAGGCTCTCAACATTGCAGACCGACAGATAGACCTTGCCTGGTTAGCAGAGGGAAGCAAGATTAACGCAAAACTCTCTTACTTCCAAGCAAATATAAACAGAATAGTCAGTGCTGGCGGTTCTGTATCTGACAAAACACGATGGAACGAATACTACAATATGTTCTTGACAGCCATCAAAGAGACGCAGGAAGCCTATATGCCTAACGCTCAACGCAAACAGCAGTATCTCGCCATCTATGATGACATTAACAGGCAGAACGAAACGCTTCTCTCGTTTCTGATTCAATTAAGCAACAAGCGGAAAACGTCCTCCTTGCTTGCTGCCAGACTTGAAAAGAGAAACAATGTGGCAAGCCACGCTTCATCAGCTATCAGTCGTTGGCGTGAGGCAAGTAAAAAGAATACAGGAAATAACTCAGGAGGCAATGATGGCTCCGATGACAATAACATAGTAAAACAATAGCTCATGGCAGATTCAAGCATCCTTTCCGATTTCGGTATCAATATCCTCGAACAGGAGATTGACGATGTGATATTCCAGACTAACGAGTTCCTTTGTGACGCTACATTCACAGGCTCACAAGGGCCGTTTTGGTGGATATTGCAGATGTGTATGGCTTTGGCTGCGTTGTTCTCGATAGTCGTAGCTGGCAGTATGGCCTACAAGATGATGGTAAAGCATGAGCCGATAGACATCATGAAGCTGTTCAAGCCCCTTGTGGTCAGTGTCATTCTCTGTTGGTGGTACCCACCTGCAGATACTGGCATATCTAACAATGGTAGCAGTTGGTGTGTACTCGACTTCCTCTCGTATATCCCAAACTGTATAGGCTCATATACACACGATTTGTATGAAGCAGAGTCTGCACAGATTGAAGACAAGTTTGCAGAAGTTCAGGAACTCATATACACGAGAGACACCTTATACACCTCCTTGCAAGCACAGGCAGATGTAGCCCATTCAGGAACTTCGGATCCCAACTTGATAGAATCCACTATGGAACAAGCAGGTGTGGATGAAGTGACAAACATGGAGACAGACGCTTCAAAGCTCTGGTTCACTTCTCTCACAGCAGGAGCAGTGGTCGGCATAGATAAGGTTATCATGCTCATTGCCTTGATAGTCTTCCGTATAGGTTGGTGGGCGACCATCTATTGCCAACAGATACTCCTTGGTATGCTGACGATATTCGGACCGATACAATGGGCGTTCTCACTATTACCGAAATGGGAAGGGGCCTGGGCAAAATGGCTGATACGCTATCTCACGGTGCATTTCTATGGAGCAATGCTATACTTCGTGGGCTTTTATGTCCTATTGCTCTTTGATATAGTGCTCTGCATTCAGGTAGAAAACCTTACTGCCATTACCGAAAGTGAACAGACGATGGCAGCATATCTGCAGAACTCGTTCTTCTCTGCCGGTTATCTGATGGCAGCAAGCATTGTAGCGTTGAAATGTCTGAACCTCGTTCCAGACCTTGCCGCATGGATGATACCAGAGGGCGATACTGCGTTCTCTACCCGTAACTTCGGTGAAGGTGTGGCGCAGCAAGCAAAGGTTTCAACTCAAGGCATGTTAAGCAAAGTGATGTAAAACAGTAAACAATACAAAATATGGTAATAAGGAATCTCGAAAACAAAATCAAGTTGGTGATGATCATCTGCTCACTATTCCTTGTGGGTTGTATCATCATCTGCATCTCCAGCATTTGGACTGCCAAGGTAATGGTATCGGATGCGCATCAGAAAGTGTACGTATTGGATGGCAATGTACCTATTCTCGTTCAGCGTAGCACCATGGAAGAAACACTCGATGTGGAAGCCAAGAGTCATGTGGAAATGTTCCATCATTACTTCTTCACTCTTGCGCCAGATGACAAGTACATCAAATATACAATGGACAAAGCCATGTATCTGGTTGACGAAACAGGTCTTGCTCAGTACAACACGTTGAAGGAGAAAGGCTTCTACTCAAACATCATGGGTACGAGTGCGGTGTTCAGCATCTTCTGTGACAGTATCAAGTTCGATAAGGAGAAGATGGAGTTCACCTACTATGGCAGACAGCGCATCGAGCGACGTACAAGCATAATGACCAGAGAACTTGT
>CAKTGD010000039.1 GCA_934561335.1 uncultured Oscillospiraceae bacterium | reverse complement strand
GCCAGAAATTTTTTCATCAGAAAAGTCCTCCTTGTTTTTCCACAGCTTCTGTGGGTCTGTCCTTTAGACGCAGAGCCACAGGAATTTGTTCCGTCTTTTTGCCGGAAATTTTTGTTCATTATAGCCATGTATGGTCAAAGCCATACGGCAGCAGCTCCTTCAGGGCGAATTTCTTCGCCTCGCCCGCCCGGTTGACGCACAGCACCTCCAGCTCCGGGGCAAACTCCATCATCACCTGCCGGCAGGTGCCGCAGGGCACGCAGTAATCGTTGCTGCGTCCGGCGATGGCAATGCGGACAAAGTCCCGATGGCCCTCGCTGACGGCCTTGAAGATGGCGGTGCGCTCGGCGCAGACGGTGGCGCCGTAGGCGGCGTTTTCAATATTGCAGCCGGTGAACACCGTGCCGTCGGCGCACTCCAGCGCCGCTCCCACGGGGAAGTGGGAATAGGGGATGTAGGCCATATCCAGCATATCCATGGCCTTTTGGCAAAGCTCTTTTTCTGTCATGACGCATTCTCCTTCAGCTCAATTTTGCCTGACCGGTGTACAGCTGATAGTACCGGCCCTGTTCCGCCAGCAGCTGGGCGTGATCGCCCCGCTCGATGATCTGTCCGTTCTCCAGCACCAGAATCGCCTTGGCATTGCGAACGGTGGACAGCCGGTGGGCGATGACGAACACCGTGCGGCCCTCCATGAGCGAGTCCATGCCCCGCTCGATCAGCGTCTCGGTGCGGGTATCGATGGAGGAGGTGGCCTCGTCCAGGATCAGCACCGGCGGATCGGACACGGCGGCCCGGGCAATGGCCAGCAGCTGCCGCTCGCCCTGACTGAGGCCCGCTCCGTCACCGGTGATGACGGTGTCATAGCCCTGCGGCAGATGGCGGATAAAGGTGTCGGCATTGGCCAGCTTGGCGGCGGCATACACCTCTTCGTCTGTGGCGTCCAGCTTGCCGTAGCGGATGTTGTCGGCCACTGTGCCGGTAAACAGATGGGTATCCTGCAAGACCATTCCCAGCGAGTGGCGCAGGGAATCCTTGGCGATATCCTTCACGTCGATGCCGTCATAGGTGATGGTGCCCTGCTGCACATCGTAAAAGCGGTTGATAAGGTTGGTGATGGTGGTCTTGCCCGCGCCGGTGGAGCCGACAAAGGCGATCTTCTGACCGGGCTTGGCGAAGAGAGACACGTTGTTGAGCACCGTCTTTTCCCCGTCGTAGGAGAACGTCACATGGTCAAAGCGCACATCGCCCCGCAGCTCCACCAGCGTGCCGTCCGGCTTCTTCCACGCCCAGTGACCGGTGCGCTGCGCCGTCTCGGTCAGGGTATCGCCGTTTTTCTCCACCCGGACGATGACGGTCTTGCCCTCGTCCACCTCCGGCGCTTCGTCCATCACGGCGAAGATCCGCTCGGCGCCGGCGGCCGCCGCCAGCAGCGTATTGATCTGCTGGCTGATCTGGCCCACCGGCTGGCTGACCTGCTTGACGTACAGCAGGTACGCGCCCAGCGAGCCGACATCGAACACGCCGCCGATGGCCAGCAATCCGCCGACGCAGCAGGTAACGGCGTAGTTGATCTTGCTCAGGTTGCCCATGGCGGGCATCATCATGCCGGCGTAGGCCTGCGCCGCCGTGGCGGAGTGACGGTAGCTGTCGTTGAGCACCGTAAAGCGGCTGATGGCCTCCTGCTCGTGGTTAAAGACCTTGATGACCTTCTGTCCCTCGATCATCTCCTCGATGTAGCCGTTCACTGCGCCCAGCGCCTTTTGCTGGCGCTGGAAATTGACGCGGCTGCGGCCGCCCACGGTCTTGACCACGCCGGCCATCAGCCCCAGAAACACGAAGGTGATCAGCGTCAGCCACGGATTGAGCACGATCATCATCAGCACCGTACCCAAAAAGGTCAGCACGTTGGAGACGACGCTGGCAAAGCTGCTGTTGAGCATCTCCGAGACGGTATCGATATCGTTGGTAAAGCGGCTCATCAGATCGCCGGACTGGTGGCAGTCATAATAGCGGATGGGCAGCGCCTGCAAATGGTCAAACAGATCCTGCCGGATGGCGGCCACCGTCCGCTGGGCCACATGCACCATGATCCGCGCATAGGCGTAGGAGCACAGCGCGCTGAGGGCGAACAGGCCGCCCATCACCAGCAGCATTTTGAAAAGGCCGGGGAAATCGCCGGGAATAATATAGTTATTCAGCAGCGGCTTGAGCATATAGCTGGTGGCCACGCTGCCGGCGGAGCTGGCCAGCAGGCACACCGCCACCAGTATCAGCGCCCCCTTATAGCGGCCCACATACCGCATCAGCTTGCGGAAGGTGCCCTTCATATCCTTGGGGCGCTGGTAGCCGTGGCCGCCGGGGCCATGTCTGCCGTGGCCGGACGCGGTTCTCTTTGTATCAGCCATCAATGCTCACTCCTTCCTGCTGGGATTCATAGACCTCGCGGTAGATCTCGCAGCTGTCCATCAGCTGGGCGTGGGTGCCCTGCCCCACCACATGGCCGTCATCCAGCACCAGGATCAGATCCGCATCCATCACGGAGGTGATGCGCTGGGCGATAATCAGCTTGGTAGTGCCGGGCAGCGCCGCACGCAGCGCGCCGCGGATCTTAGCGTCGGTGGCGGTATCCACCGCGGAGGTGGAGTCATCCAGAATCAGCACCTTGGGCCGGCGCAGAATGGCGCGGGCAATGCACAGGCGCTGCTTCTGGCCGCCGGACACGTTGGTGCCGCCCTGCTCGATATGGGTATCGTACCCATCCGGCATTTTGCTGATAAATTCATCGGCGCAGGCCATGCGGCAGGCCTCCTCTATCTCGGCGTCGGTGGCATCCGCTCTGCCCCAGCGCAGGTTTTCACGGATGGTGCCGGAAAAGAGGGTGTTCTTTTGCAGCACCATGGCGCAGCCGCTGCGCAGCGCCTCCATGGTGTAGTCCTTTACGTTGCGGCCGCCGATATACACCGCGCCCTCGCTGACCTCATAGAGCCGGGGGATCATGCTCACCAGCGTGGTCTTGGCGCTGCCGGTGCCGCCCAGAACGCCTACGGTCATGCCACTTTCAATATGCACGTTGATATCGCTCAGGTTCCAGTTCTCTGCGGTAGGATGGTACTTGAAGTACACATGCTCAAAGCGGATATCGCCGTTTTCCACAGTCAGCGCCGGGTCTGCCTGTGCGTCGGTAATCTCCGGCTGCTCGCACAGCACCTCCTTGATCCGCTTGCCGCAGGCGATGGCGCGGGTCAGCACCATCAGCACCATGGACACCATCATCAGGGACATGAGGATCTCGCTGGCGTAGGTGAAAAAGGCCAGCAGGTCGCCGGAGAGCAGCGTGCCCGCCGCCACATCATGGCCGCCCAGCCACATGAGCGATACGATGGTACCGCCCATCAGCAGAACCACCGCCGGCATGAACATCACCACAAAGCTGAAGGCCCGCTCGGAGGTGTCGCGGAGCTTATCGCTGCGGACGCGGAACTTCTCCGTCTCCTCATCCTCCCGGACAAAGGACTTCACCACCCGCACGGCGTTCAGGTTCTCCTGCACCACAAGGTTCACATCATCGGTGGCGGATTGCAGCGCGGTGAAAAACGGCCCCACATACCGCAGCACGATCACCACCGCCAGCACCAGCAGCGGCACCACGACCAGAAATACCCGGCTCAGATCAAGGCTGATCTCAAGCGCCTTGATCAGCGCGGTGATCAGCATCACCGGCGCACGGATGCACATGCGCATGCCCATAAAGAGCGTCATCTGCACCGATGAAACGTCGTTGGTCAGGCGTGTGATCAGGCTGGCGGTGGAAAAATGCTCGATGTTGGCAAACGAGAAGCGCTGCACCTGCTCATACTCCGCCTGACGCACCTGCGCGCCGAAGCCCATAGCCGCCTTTGCGGCAAACACCGCCGCGCCCACGCCGCTTAAAAGCGCCAGCATGGCCAGCGCCAGCATCTTCAGCCCCGTCCACATGATGTATGCCCTGTCGCCGCCGGCGATGCCCACATCCACGATCTGGCTCATGGCCTTTGGCAGCTCCAGCTCCAGCACCGCCTCGGCCACGGAACAGGCCACGCCCAGCAATATCCACTGGCGATAGCCTTTTGTATAGGGTATAAATGTTCTCATTGCCCGTCTTCTCCTGTCTCGCTGAGATTGTCGGCCAGACGCAGCAGCAGCCTGCGCAGCGTCTCCCTCTCCTCCGGTGAGAAGTTTTGCTCCGCCTGACGGTTCACCTGCTGCGCGATGGCGCAGAACTGTGTGTAAAACTGCCGCCCGCTGTCGGTCAGCGCCAGAATGCGGCACCGCCCGTCACTGCGGCTGGTCTGCCGCCGCAGCAGCCCCTTTTCCTCCAGCCGTCCCACGATCCCGCTGGCGGTGGAGGGCTTTACCATCAGGTGCTCCTCCAGCATCCGCTGGTTCACCTCGCCCTCCGTCTCCTGCAAATAGGTCAGCGTCCGGCACTGCATGGGCGAAACGTCATACTGCCGCAGCATCCGGGTCATCAGCCGGTGTATCTGGTGGTCACAATAGCCGATCAGCGGCCCGAGGTGCTGAAATTTGCATCGCTCCCGGCACGTCATTGTCATTCCTCCTCTGTCAGCCGCCTGACGGCCACAGGGCCGGAGGCAGCGGTAGTTAGCATACTAAAAATTAGCGAGCTAAATATTACCACGATCTCCCCGCATCGTCAAGAGGCAATGGGCCGCCGGGCTGTGAACAATTTGTGAATTATTTGTCACACTCGTTGACAGGCGCACCCTGCTGCGCTATAGTAGCCTCAGACAAAGAAAGCATATCTTTTGTTATTCTCTCTCCTTTCATGAAAAAGCAGAGGCTGCCGCCGCGGCAGTCTCTGCTTTTTGTCGGGGTTTATGGCCGGTTGTCCCCGTCCCGTAAAAAGCCGTCGGCATCGTGAACAAAGCCGTTGTCCAGCATCTGCCGCCAGGTGGCGGCGCCATCGGCCCCTCGGCCGCCGGTCATGGTATCAAACACCGTGGGCGGCCATGCCTCGGCGTCCTTCTGCACTTCCCGGCCGGCGCCGCTGCGGCTGCCGGAAAAGGTACGCCCATCGCTGCCGCTGTGGTAGCGGCCATAGCCGCCGCTTCGCGCCGTACCGCCGTTTCCGGCCGCGCTGCCGGAGCCGGAGTTCCCCGCCGCGTCATCGAGGCTGCCGCTGTTGCTGCTGCCGCCCTCGTGGCGGTTGGTGTTGCTCTTGTCCTCGCCGCAGCCGCTCAGCGCCAGCGTCAGCAGCAGCGCCAGCACCAGCGTGATGGCTGTTTTTTTCATATCCCATCCTCCTTTTTCCAAAATCCGCGCCCGGTTTTCACCGTGCCGCGTTTAGTATGGGCGCTTTTTGCCGCTATTAGAGCCGGTAACTTCGTCCAGCGTTGCATTTCTCTGCGAATTGTGCTATCATATTTACTCAAATCCATCCATATCCTCATATTTTCCTTTGAAATCCAAATTTTGATCGCAGGAGGGATACCATGCAGAAATTGGATCATCAATTCCACATTCATTGTGTGGCGGGCGATGTGGGCCGCTATGTGCTGCTGCCCGGCGACCCGGGCCGCTGCCAGAAAATCGCCGCACTGTTTGACGACGCCCATTTTGTGGCGCAGAACCGGGAATATACCATTTATACCGGAACGCTGCTGGGAGAAAAGGTGTCCGTGTGCTCCACCGGCATCGGCGGCCCCTCCGCCGCCATCGCCATGGAGGAGCTGCACAACATCGGCGCGGACACCTTCATCCGCGTGGGCACCTGTGGCGGTATCGATCTGGACGTGCGCAGCGGCGATGTGGTGGTGGCCACCGGCGCCATCCGCTTTGAGCATACCAGCCGGGAATACGCCCCCATCGAATACCCGGCGGTGGCCGATTTTGAGGTGACCACCGCGCTGGTGCAGGCGGCGAAGGCGCTGGGCAAGCGCACGCAGATAGGCGTGGTGCAGTGCAAGGACTCTTTCTACGGCCAGCACTCTCCGGCCCGGATGCCCGTCTCCTATGAGCTGCTGAACAAGTGGGAGGCGTGGAAGCGTCTGGGCGTCAAGGCCAGCGAGATGGAAAGCGCCGCCCTGTTTGTGGTGGCCAACGCCCTACGCTGCCGCTGCGGCAGCTGCTTCCACGTGATCTGGAATCAGGAGCGGGAGGCCGCGGGACTGGATCAGGCCATGAGCGAGGACACCAGCTCCGCCGTCGCCGTGGGCGTGGAGGCGCTGAAGCGGCTGATCGAGGCCGACCGCGCCGCCAATCGGTAAGGGAGGCATACCTATATGATCTGGTCTATCATCGTCGGCGGCCTGATCGGCTGGCTGGCAGGCAAGCTGATGCACAGCCGCGGCGGCCTTTTGCGCAACATCCTGCTGGGCATTGCGGGCAGCGGCGTGGGCAACTGGCTGGCAGGCGCTATCGGGCTGGTGGCCCGCAACTCCATTGGCTCCTTTCTCATCGGCGTGGGCGGCGCCTGCGTGGTGATTCTGGTGTGCCGTTGGCTGTTCAAATAAACGGGCGCTTTCGGCAAGGGCGGCTCTTTCTCATGGGAAGGGGCCGCTTTTTTCTGTCATTTTTTGAAATTTATCTCTTACATTTCGACAGGATTTGTGGTATACTATTCCCAGTAAATGTAAGATGCATGGCCGGTGGGCCGTGCTTTTTTCGGGAGCAGAGAGGAGAGGGACACATGTTTGCAGCAGGAGAACTGGTGGTTTACGGCGGAGAGGGGGTCTGCCGGGTGGAAAGCGTCGGCACACCCGACACCTCGGGCTATGACAAGACGAAAACCTACTATACCCTGACGCCCCTGTACCGCAGCGGGCAGGTCATGACCCCGGTGGATACCTGCGTGCTGATGCGCCCGGTGATGACCGCGCAGGAGGCCGCCGATTTTCTGGCGGCGCTGCCCGCTCTGGAGGCGGAGGAGCCGCAGGGCCATTCCCAGCGCGACGCACGGGAGCACTATCAGGCCGTGGTCACCTCCTATGACTGCCGCCGCATGGCGGCCATGATCAAATACGCCAGCCGCCGCCGGCGCTGGGCACAAAAGCACGGCCGCAAGGTCAGCCAGCTGGACGAGCGCTATCTGCGCCGGGCCGAGGATCAGCTCTACGGCGAGCTGGCCGCAGTGCTGGGTATCGAGCGGCAGGATGTGTGCGCCTACATTCGGAAGGACTACCCCGCCTGGCCGGAGGACTGAGAAAAGCATGAAAAAAGAACCGCCTGCGGGCGGTTCTTTTCTTTATTGGTTCATCTCCGGCTTATCGGTTCGGCCCAGCAGGTAGTCCACGCTGACATGAAAATAGTCTGCAAGGCGGATCAATTCCGCAATGCCCGGCTCTCGCTCTCCATTTTCGTAGCGGCTGATCGTATTCTGAGACATATTCAAATCCAAAGCCATCTTCAGTTGCGTGATATGCCGTTCATTTCGTAGTTCTTTGATCCTCATAGCATCTCCCCTTGACTTAATTATCCCAAAACGGTATAATCAAAATATCCCGATTTGGTATTTTTTATAAAAGGAGAGTCTATGATGGAAAATAAGGTTTCTTTTTGCGGGAATTGCGGCGCGCAATTAAACAACGCCATGAAAGTCTGTCCTCAGTGCGGCTGCAAAAATGCAAACGCAAGGCGTCCTATCTACCAAAAATGGTGGTTTTGGGTCATCATCGTGGTTATTGTTCTGGCGGTAATCGGTGCAGGCAGCTCCGAGCCAAAAAAGGTGGGTCAGAATGAACTGGTCAGTGGCGGCAGCATGTCTCAGTCCCCTACATCTGGCAGCAGCTATGGCAGCAATGCCGTAACTTCAAATGAAAGAAAGTTCTACATAGGCGACAAGGTGGAATTGAGCAATATTATTGTTTCACTGGATGCAGTAACGGAAAACAGCGGCTCCACTTATAACAAGCCCAAAGACGCTAATGTATTTGTCCTGTGCTCTTTTTCGATTGAAAATAATTCTGCCAGCGAGATCAACATTAGTTCCATTCTGTGCTTTGATGCCTATTGCGATGGCTATACCTGCAATTACAGTCTCAGCGCACAGATGGAAAGTAATGATAACCAGCTGGACGGCACAGTGGCCGCAGGCAAGAAGATGAAAGGCACCATTGGCTTTGAGGTTCCTTCTGACTGGAAAGAATTGGAGATCCATTTTACGCCCGATTTCTGGGCGCAGCAGGACATTATTTTTATCGCCAATCACTGATGTAAAAAGAACCACCTGCGGGCGGTTCTTTTCTTTTCGGCAGGGTCACTTTTTCTTATGCCTCCCACGAAAAACATTTCCTTTTCTTTTAGCGGCACTTGTGCTATACTGGTATTTGTAAGATTATGCGCAAAAGGAGGCTTTCGCCATGTCTGATACCATTGCCGCCATTGCCACGGCGCAGGTGCCCAGCGCCATCGGTATCCTGCGGCTCAGCGGCCCGGACACAAAGGCGGTGCTGGACCGGGTGTTTTTCCCCATGAACGGCGTCCCTATGTCCCGGCAGAGCCGGCGCACCATGGTGCTGGGGCGGGTGCTGGACGGCGAGGGCCGTGTGCTGGACAGTGCGCTGTGCGTGCTGTTTCCCGGGCCTGACAGCTATACCGGCGAGGACTGCGCCGAGATCCACTGCCATGGCTCCCCCATTGTGCTGAATGAAGGGCTGCGCCTGCTGCTGCGCAGCGGCGCACGGCAGGCCCGGGGCGGCGAATTCACCCAGCGGGCCTTTCTCAACGGACGGATGGACCTGATGCAGGCCGAGGCGGTGGTGGACATCATCGACGCCGAAACCGCCGAGGTGGCACGCAACGCCGCCGGTCAGCTGGAGGGCGCGCTGAGCCGCAGCGTGGCGGCGGTCTATGACGCGCTGATGGACGTGACCAGCCGGTTTTACGCCATCGTGGACTATCCGGATGAGGATATCGAGGATTTGCAGCGCACACAGCTGCTGGACACGCTGCGCCGCAGCGAGGAGACGCTCTCGGCGCTGCTGGCCACCTATGACCGGGGGCGGCTGATGAAGCAGGGCGTGCCCACCGTGCTGCTGGGCAAGCCCAACGTGGGAAAGTCCTCCCTGCTCAATGCGCTGCTGGGCTATGACCGGGCCATCGTCACCGATGTGGCGGGCACCACCCGGGACACGGTGGAGGAAAAGCTGACGCTGGGCCATGTGCTGCTGCGCCTGACCGACACGGCGGGCATCCGGGAGACCGGCGACGCCGTGGAGCAGCTGGGCGTGGCGCGCAGCCGCAGAGCGGCGGAGCAGGCGGCGCTGGCCATTTTGCTGCTGGACGGCTCCGCGCCGCCGGATGAGCAGGATGAGGCGGCCATGGCCGTGGCGGAAACCGTTCCCCATCTGCTGGTGGCGGTCAACAAAAGCGATCTGCCCCGGCGGATGGATTTAAAAGCGCTGGAGGCACGCTTTGGCCGGGTGCTGCCGCTGTGCGCCAAAACCGGCGAGGGTCTGGCGGCGCTGGAGCAGGCGGTGGCCCAGCTGTTCCCGGCCGGGACACAGGCGCAGGGCGAGCTGCTGACCAACGCCCGGCAGGCCGACGCGGTACACCGGGCGATGCAGCGCGTGGCGCAGGCCCGCGCCGCGCTGGAGGCGGGCATGACGCCCGATGCGGTGCTGACGGACGCGGAGGCGGCGCTGGAGGCGCTGGGCGAGCTGAACGGAAAACACATCCGGGAGGATCTGGTGGACACCATCTTCTCCCGATTCTGCGTAGGAAAGTGAGGAGCGGCCTATGGACTGGCTGGAACTGAAGATCGACACTGCCCCCGCCGGAATCGACGCGGTGACGGCGCTGCTGGAGGAGCAGGGCGTCAGCGGCGTGGTGATCGACGACGCACGGGATTTCAAGGATTTTATGGCCCACAATCAGGCCTACTGGGACTATGTGGACGACGCGCTGGTGCGGGAGAAGGAGAATCTGAGCCGGGTGACCTTCTATGTGGAGAATTCGCCGGCGGGCTACGGCACCATTGCCGCCGTCCGCATGGCCATGCACGCCCTCAAGCAGCGCCATCCGGAGTATGCGCCGCTGCTGCTGACCATGGCCAACGTGAAGGACGAGGACTGGGAAAATAACTGGAAGAAGTTCTATAAGCCCATGGAGATCGGCGAGCGGCTGCTGGTGATCCCCGCGTGGGAGCAGGCCGACCCTAAGGGCCGGGTAACGCTGACGCTGAATCCGGGCCTTACCTTCGGCACCGGCAGCCACGCCACCACCCGCCTGTGCCTGACGGCGCTGGAGGAGCGGATCGGCGGAGGGGAAAAGGTGCTGGATCTGGGCTGCGGCAGCGGCATCCTGTCCATCGCCGCCCTACGTCTGGGCGCGGAGCGGGCCTTCGCCTGCGACATTGACGACAAGTGCATCGACGTGGCCTATGAAAACGCCGCACTGAACGGCATCGGCCGCGACCGCCTGACGGTGCGGCAGGGAGACGCCACGCAGGAAGGCCCCCTGCGCAGCGCCATCGGCACCGGCTACGACGTGGTGGTGGCCAATATTGTGGCGGATGTGATCATCTCGCTGGCGCCGCAGGTACGGCACTTCCTGAAAAAGGACGGCTGGTTCCTGACCTCCGGCATCATCGACCAGCGATCTGACGAGGTGGCTGACGCGCTGCGCGCCGCCGGTTGGGATATTATCAAAACGTGCACCAGCGAGGGCTGGTTCTGCTATGTGTGCCGCTGACAAGCGCGGCGAAAGGAGTTGGATTTTACATGAAACAATACGATGTGATCATTATCGGCGCAGGCCCCGGCGGTATCTTCTCCGCCTATGAGCTGATGCAGCGCAAGCCGGAGTGGAAGGTGGCGGTGCTGGAGGCGGGCAACCCGCTGGAGAAGCGGCACTGCCCCATTGACGGCGACTAGATCAAGTCCTGCATCCACTGCAAGACCTGCGACATTATGAACGGCTTCGGCGGCGCCGGCGCCTTCTCCGACGTTAAGTACAA
>CAKTGD010000038.1 GCA_934561335.1 uncultured Oscillospiraceae bacterium | reverse complement strand
AGCCCTCGTGCAGGCCGAAGAGGTCGCTGACGGTATCCGCGCCATAGCGGCCCTGATACTCGATATTATGGATGGTAAACACGGTTTTGATGCCCCGCACCGCGTCCCAGCGGGTGGCTACGTCCTTGAGATAGACAGGCACCAGCGCCGTTTGCCAGTCGTTGCAGTGGATCACGTCCGGCATCCAGTCAAGGCTGGGCAGAAGATCCACCACCGCCTTGCTGAAAAAGGCAAAACGCTCGCCGTCGTCATACTCGCCATACAGCCGGCCGCGGCGGAAATAATACTCGTTGTCCACAAAGTACCATGTCACGCCCCGGTACTCCATGACGAACAATCCCGCGTATTGGTGACGCCATGCCACATCTACATAGATATAGCTGCGATAGACCATCCGCTGACGCCACTCGTAGGGGATCTTATCGTACAGCGGCAGGATCACCGCCACCTGATCGCCGTTTTCGGCAAGGGAGACCGGCAGGCTGCCGGCCACATCCGCAAGACCGCCGGTTTTGCAGAAAGGAAACGCCTCGCTGGCGGCAAACAGAATTTTCATAAGTCGTCCTCCTCTTTATAGCTGGCGAAAATCTTGCGATTTTTCTGCCAATATGGCCTGCGGCCGGCTGCGCGTGTCACCGGGACACGCCGGCGGCCGAGAAGTATTTTCCGGCGCACATGACGCCGGGAAAACGATCGGATCGTTTCGCCATCGGATTCCATGCCGGTGTTTACAGCTTTGTGTTCTTCTCCACCACCAGAGGATAGTTGGCATGGCCTGCCATGTGGACATCATGGCTGAATTCCACATTCTTGTCGGCAATCACGCAGCGCAGCGCAGCACCCGCTCTTACCACCGTGTCCTTAAAGAGAATGCTGTCCTCCACATGGGCGCCCTTTTCGATCTTGACGCCGCGGAACAAAATGCAGTTGCGGATACTTCCCTGAATATCGCATCCGTCGGAAATCAGGGAGTTGACACACTCGCCGTCAGGGTCGATGTAGGTGGAGGCGGCATCGTTCTCCTTGGCGTACACCGGGCGCTGCGGGCAGAAGAGGCCGGCGCGGATCTCAGGGCGCAGCAGCGCCATGCTGTAGCGGTAATAGTCCTGCACCGAATTGATACGGGCGGCAAAGCCATCCCACACATAGCCGTTCAGGTGCAGCGTGCCGTCCTTTTCCTGCAGGACATTGTGGCGGAAGCTATAGCGGTCATGGGCCATGCACTCCTCCACCAGAGAGAGCAGCAGCTCACGGCTGAGCAGGAAGATATTCAGGCTCTGGTAGCCATCCGGCGTGCGGATATCATATGCGGTATCCACGATGCGTCCGGCGGCGTCCAGCTTGAAATAGGTATCGCCGGCAGAGCCGGGACGGCTGGTGCAGACGCAGGTCATATCCGCGCCGGAGGCCACATGGGCGTCCAGCACATCACGCAGGGGGATGTTGGTGACCAGATCGCTGTCAGAGAGCACCACATGATCCTGCCGGATATGGCGCAGGTATTCAACCACGCTGCCCAGCGCCTCCATCTTGCCGCGGAAAGGCCCTACAACGCCCCGGCTCTCGCCATAGGCGAAGGCGGGCAGCAGCTTCAGTCCGCCGCTCTTGCGGCTCAGATCCCAGCTCTTTCCGGTGCCCAGATGGTCCAGCATGGACTGGCACTTGCCGTGCATGATCACGCCCACATCCGTGATACCGGCGTTGACCATATTGGAGAGGACAAAGTCCACCACCCGGTAGTCGCCGCCGAAGGGCAGCGAGCCATGGACCCGGCAGGCGGTCAGCTGGCCGAGCGCCGGCTTCTCCCCGTAGGAGAAGATGATTCCGTGCATACCTTTCATTGTGCCGCCTCCTTTCCGTGGCTCTTATCCAGCATGGTTTTTGGGGGGACCGTTTCCCCGTCCGCCACACAGGTGCGCGGGCCGAGGACGGCAATACCCCACTGTCCGGGATCCGCCGCCGTTTCCGGCGGCGCGCCCACTGCGGCGCGGCAGCCGATGCGGCAGTTTTCACCCACGATGGCATAGGACACCACGGCGCCGTCCTCAATAATGGCGCCTGGCATCACCACGGAGTAGGTGACCGAGGCCCCACGGCCCACATGGCAGCCGGTGGACAGAACGGTATTTTTCACCTCGCCCAGAATTTCGCAGCCGCGGGCCACGGCGCTGTTGCCGATATCCGCCAGCTCCCCCACGTAGGTGGGCGGGCAGATGGCGGTGCGGCCATGGATGGGCCAGCGCTCGTCCAGCAGGTTCAGGCCGGAGCCGGGCGTCAGCATATCCATGTTGGCGTCCCAAAGGCTGTCCAGCGTGCCCACGTCCTTCCAGTAACCCTCGAACCGGTAGGCCACCAGCTTTTCACCGGCGGCAAGCATGGCGGGAATGATATCCTTGCCAAAATCGTTGCTGGAATTCTCCTTGGCCTCGTCCGCGATGAGGTAGGCGCGAAGCTTGGACCAGGTGAAGATATAGATGCCCATGGAGGCCAGATTGCTTTTCGGCTCTTTGGGCTTTTCGGCAAATTCGGTGACGGTGTCCTGACTGTCCACACTCATGATGCCAAAGCGGCTGGCCTCATCCCATGGCACCTCCATCACGGAGATGGTGCAGGCGGCGCCCGCCGCTTTATGGCAGCGCAGCATCTCGGAATAGTCCATCTTATAGATATGGTCGCCGGAGAGCACCGCCACATAATCGGGATCGTACAGATCGATAAAGCCGATGTTCTGATAGATGGCGTTGGCCGTGCCCTTATACCAGTCCGCGCCGGTGGCGCTCTGGTACGGCGGCAGGACATGGACGCCGCCGTTGGCACGGTCCAGCTCCCACGGCTGGCCGTTGCCGATGTAGTTATTCAGCTCCAGCGGCCGGTACTGGGTCAGTACGCCCACCGTATCAATGCCGGAGTTGACGCAGTTGGACAGAGGGAAATCAATGATGCGGAATTTCCCGCCGAAGGGAACGGCGGGCTTGGCCATGTCGCCGGTCAGCACATGCAGGCGGCTTCCCTGTCCGCCGGCCAGCAGCATGGCAATGCACTCTTTTTTCATATGGCTGCACCTCCTGATCTTTGGGGCGAAACGGCTCAGCGTCCGCCGGTATGTTGGGTAAATCTTCCCTTTCCCTGCAGGATCATGGCGCCCAGCGGCGGAATACGCACCGCGATGGACTGCTCCTGCTGGTGGGACGGAATTTGCTCTGTTTCGATGGGTTCCGGGTTGGTCACGCCGCTGCCGCCCCACTGCACATCGTCCGTGTTGAACAGCTCCTCATACCGGGCCTTGGGCGGCACGCCGAAGCGGTAGCCCTCCAGCGCCACGGGAGAGAAGTTGACAACGGCGATCAGGGACTTACCGTCCCGTGCGGTCCGGCGGAACACCAGCACATTGTTGCGGTTGTCATCGGCCACCAGCCACTCAAAGCCGTCCCAATCCCGGTCGTTCTCCCACAGGGCCTTATGGGACCTGTAGAAGCGGTTCATTGCCCGGATGCATTCATGGGTAAGGCGGCAGTCCTCTTCCTCCTCCAGCAGGTACCAGTCCAGCGCCTGACGGAAGTTCCACTCGTGCCACTGGGCAAGCTCGGTGCCCATGAAGGTCAGCACCTTGCCGGGGTGGCACAGCATATAGGCGTAAAACCCGCGGACGCCGGCCAGCTGCTGCCATTTGCTGCCGGGCATCTTGCCCCGCAGGGAGCCTTTCATGTGCACCACCTCATCGTGGGACACCGGCAGCACAAAGTTCTCGGAAAACGCGTACACCATGGAGAAGGTCACATCCCGGTGGTGATGCTGGCGGAAATAGGGGTCCATCTTCAGATAGTGGCACACATCGTTCATCCAGCCCATGTTCCACTTCAGGTTGAAGCCCAGACCGCCCTCCTCCGGCGGATAGGTCACCATCGGCCAGGCGGTGGACTCCTCCGCCACCATCAGCGCCGCGCCATCGATGGCGAACACCGTGCGGTTGAGCTGACGCAGGAATTCGATGGCCTCCAGATTCTCCTTGCCGCCGTGCTGATTGGGCCGCCACTGACGGCGGTCATAGTCCAGATACAGCATGGAGGCCACCGCGTCCACCCGCAAGCCGTCGATATGATACTCCCGCAGCCAGTAGGCGGCGGAGGACAGCAGGAAGCTGCACACCTCCGGCTTTCCGAAGTCAAAGACGCGGGTGCCCCAGCTCTCATGCTCCCATTTCAGGGGATCGCTGTATTCATAGAGGCAGGAACCGTCAAACTGAAGGAGGCCATGGCTATCCTTGCAGAAGTGGGCGGGCACCCAGTCGAGAATCACGCCGATCCCGGCCCGGTGGAGCCGATCCACCAGATACATGAAGTCATGGGGTGTACCGTAGCGGCTGGTGGGGGCAAAATACCCCACGCACTGGTAGCCCCAGCTGTCATCCAGCGGGTACTCCGTTACCGGCAGCAGCTCCACATAGTTATACCCCATGTCACGGACATAGCGGGCCAACCGGTCGGCTATATCACGGTAGTTGAGCACCTGCCCATCCTCGGTGCGCTGCCATGAGCCCAGATGCACCTCGTAAATATTCACATAGCCGTCAGCAGGATGGGTGCCCTGCCGGCGCTGGCGCCACTTTTCATCGTGCCACACATAGCCGCTGATATCAAAAAGCTTGCTGTTGGTGGAAGGGCGGGTCTCCTGATGGAAACCGTAGGGGTCGGTTTTCCACACCTCCCGGCCGTCCTGCCCGGTGACAATGTATTGATAGGCGTCAAACTGGCTGGCGTTTTCCACCGTCAGCTCCCACACGCCGTCCTCCAGACGGCGCATTTCCCGGCGGTCCCATCGGGTAAAATCGCCGGCCAGCGCCACGCAGCGGGCATGAGGCGCCCACACACGGAACACCCACCCGCCGGAGACAGGATGCGCGCCAAAGTACTCATACGCCCTGTCCCATACGCCGCCGGGCAGCTCTTGTCTGTTCATTTCCGGCACCTCCTACTTTCATTACACACCGGCCTGCGCAAGATGCGGCAATACGATGTGCAATTCTATCGTATGAATATTCTACTCCTATTTCGCCCCACCGTCAATCCAAACTGCCATTGTTTCCGAAGAAAGGCCCGCACGGCTGCTTTCATCACGGCATACGCGCCGGGAGGCAGCATGGGGCCGACGGCAAAAAACGACCCCCGCCGTTCCTTTCGGAAGCGGCGGGGGCTTGTGCGTTTTATTCTCTTCGCAGCGCCTCAATGGGATTGAGCTTGGAGGCCTTGATGGCGGGCATCAGCCCGAACACCACGCCGATGCACATGGAGAAGGCCACGGCAATGCCGCAGGCTCCCACACTGATGGCCACAGGCGTGCCCATTACCGAGCTGAGCAAATAGGCAAGGCCGATGCCGCAGGCCACGCCCAGAATACCGCCCAGACTGGTCAGCACCGCCGCCTCAGTCAAAAATTGCCAGAGGATGCGGCTTTGCTGCGCGCCGATGGCAATCTTCAATCCGATCTCGCGGGTGCGCTCGGTCACGGACACCAGCATGATGTTCATGACGCCGATACCGCCTACCACCAGAGAGATGGCGGCAATCCAGATGAGCTGCTTGTTGGTGGTCTCCGACAGGCTTTGCAGGTCGGCCGCCTGCTGCAGCAGGTCCTTGGCCTGATACTTGCATTTATCGGTGGAGATCACATTCTCATTCAGGTACTTGGCCACGTTGTTGCCCGCCTCGGTCATATCGTTGGTGGACGTGGCGCGAACCGCCACGGCGGCAGGCTCATCATACCGATAGGAGATGGGCCAGCAGTTGGCGGGGATCACGATGGTACCGGAGGTGTTGCCTGAATACATGTAGTAGTCGTTAAGGGAGTTGATGACCGGCTCAGAGGCGGAGCGCGGACTGATCACGCCCACCACGGTGTAAGGCTCACCCTGAATCTCCACGGTGCCGCCGATGGGATTGCGCCCCTGAAAGAGGCTCTGGGCCGTATTGGCATCCAGCAGCGCCACCTTGCGGCAGGTGGAAAAGTCGCTGTCAATAAAGCCGCGGCCATAGTTGACGGCATAGTCCATGACGGACAGGAAGTGCGCGTCGCCGCCGTAGATGGTGCCGTTGAAGGAGCTGTTGCCCACATAGATCCCGTCAGACCAGCTGCGGGAATAGTAGAGCGCGGACTCCTTCACCTTATCCAGACGGTCAATCTCATCACGCATCTCCGGCGTGATCATGGATACGCCGGAGGGGACGGGGGAATAGGAGAAATCCATCTGGTTATTATCCTGCATCAGCATGACGTTCACCACATTGTTGCCCGCGCCGATCAGATTCTGCTTGATCTGCTCGTTGGTACCCTTGATGGTGGACACGATGGTGATGATGGCGGCAATGCCGATGATGATGCCCAGCATCGTCAGGAAGGAGCGCAGCTTGTGGCTCCAGACGCCCTGAAAGGCAAGATTGATATTTTCCAGCATCCGCGCACCTCCTTACATGCCGTTATAGAGCTTATCCGGCGTGGCCTCCTGCGTGGCTGCACCGGCCACGCAGCTGCGGCCATAGGGGAAAGCCACATAATCCTCGACGCTCAGTCCGCCGCGAATCTGGGTATAGCTGCCCCACAGGTTGCGTCCGGTCTGCACCCATCGCTGCTCCAGTCTGCCGTCCTGATTCCGGGCCATCACATAGCTTTTGCCGTTTTCCGTGCGGACAAACATACTCTCGATATACAGGCTGCTGCCGCTGTCGCCGGCACTGTTCTGGTAGGACATCTCCACATAATCCCCCTCTTGCAGGTTTGCCTCCTCAGAGACAAAAGCCTTGAAGGGATAGTAAGAGACATTGCTGTTTCCGTCGCTCCAGGAATTAGCGTTTTCAGTGGGATACTCGCCGATCTCCACGATCTCGCCCTCTGCCACGGTGCCGGTCATCCACGAGGTAACCTGCACCGTTTCACCGACGCTGACCGTGCCCAGCTCCAACTCGCTGATGGCGCCCTGAACATAGTATCCGCCGCCGCCGGAAACCTCTACCACCGCCTTATCGCTGGTAAAATCTTCCGCCGCGGGGTCGCGGACGGCTTTAACCGTGCCATCCAGCTCGCTGTACACCGTGTCGCTGCCTACTTCTTTCTTTGTTTTTTCCAGATTGATCTTGGCCAGCTTGATGGTCACATCCATCTGGGCAATCTGCTGGAGCTTTTCGCGCCGCATCTTCTCCAGCTCCTCCTTTGTATAGGCGTTGGCCAGCAGCTCGTTGAGCGCCTCCAGATCCTTCTGCATGGCCTTTACCTCATCGGTCACGCCGTTGATCTCCACGGCGGGCGCCTCTTGCAGCTTGGCCAGAAAGAAACGAACCGTAGCCTTAGCGCCCTCGCCGCCTGTGCCGGGAGCGGCAGGATCGGTGGGATCGACAGGCTCCGCGGGGTCGGTGGGATCAACGGGGTCGGTGGGATCTGTAGGATCAACGGGGTCGGTGGGGTTGACAGGCTCCGTGGGATCGGTGGGGTTGATGGGAGCAGCAGGCTCCTCCGGCTGGGTGGGGGCCACCCATTCCAGACGCAGGCCGCAGCAGTTGACGATCTCCCCCAGCGTTGTGTTGTCCTTGTGGATGACCAGCACCACATAGGCCACAGTCTTACCCTCCGGCAGCAGCTTGACCAGATTCTCCGCTGTCAGCTCATCGGCGGAATTCCAGTTGAAATAGAGAGGCTTTTCCAGTGTGCCGTCGCCTTCGGGATTTTTCAGCGGCTGGGGCTTTTCGATCTTCTCGATGGATTCGATGGGGCGGGTCTCCTGATCGAAGATGTTCTTCTGGTTCTCCGCAATCTTGGCCTCGATCTTTTGGGTCAGTTCCTCGATCTTTTTCTCCAGCGCGTCCCGGTCATAGGCCAGCTCCAGACGCTCCAGCTCCTTTTTCGCATTTTCCTGCTGGAGCTGCTGGCGCTCATAATCGATCTGCGCCCGCTCGATATCCAGAGCGGTCAGGGTGGTATCATACGACAGCAGCTTGTCGCCCTTTTTTACGCTCTGTCCCTCCTGCACATAGACCTGACGGATCTTCTGGGTGTCGGAGAGGAATATTTTTTGCATTTTATCGGTGGACACCATGCCGCTGGTCTGGGAGGTATCGCCCCAATAGTCGGTCATGGCAAAATCCGACACGGCATAGACATTCACGCTGCCGCGGCGGGCATTGCCGGCCAGCTTCAGGCCGCCCCATACCACACCGCACAGCGCCGCCACGCCAACGGCAATCAGCAGCCAACGTTTCAGTTGTTTATTCATTGTTTTCTCCTCCGCTGAGCACACCGTCCCTGATGGTCATGATGGTATCGGCATGGTGGGCAATGCCCCGGTCATGGGTGATCATGATGATGGTGGAGCCGGCGTCATGCAGCTGACGGAACAGCTCCATGACCTGCGCGCCGCTGGCGCTGTCCAGCGCGCCGGTGGGCTCGTCGGCCAGCAGCAGGCGGGGCTTTCCCACAATGGCGCGGGCGATGGCTACGCGCTGGCACTGGCCGCCGGAGAGCTGGTCAGGCCGATGGTCAACCCGGTCGGAAAGGCCCACGGTTTCCAGCGCGGCGCGGGCACGCTCACGCCGCTCCTCCTTCTTCACGCCGCCGTACAGCAGCGGCAGCGCCACATTATCCAGCGCCGTCAGCTTGGGCAGCAGGTGGAAGGACTGGAACACAAAGCCGATCTCCTTGTTGCGCACCTCGGCCAGCTCCTTGCCGGAGCATTTGGTAATCTCCCGGCCGCCCAGCAGGTAGCTGCCGGAGGTGGGCACATCCAGACAGCCGATCAGGTTCATCAGCGTGGTCTTTCCGCTGCCGGAGGGGCCCATAATGGCCAGATAATCCCCCTCGGCCACATCCAGACTTACATCCTTCAGCACACGGGTCACGGTTTTGCCCATGGGATAGTCCTTGCAGATATCGCGCATTTCCAGAATCATGCTCAGCCCTCCACAACCTGCATGTCGGCACCGGGCAGCGCCGCGGCGCCATCCTCCGGGACCATATCCGCCGCGCCGCCGTCAGCGGTATCCATGCCGCTCATATCACCCATATCACCCATATCAGCGCCGTCCATACCATCCATACCGTCCATACCGCCTATATCGCCCGCACCGGGATCAAAGGTGGATTCATCGTAGGTAACGCAGGTCATGCCAGCCTTCAGCGTTTCATCGGGGAAGGCGATATAGTCCTCGGCGCTCAGCCCGTCGGTGACAACGTATGTATCCATATCCGCGTCATATTCGCCCAGCGTCAGGCTCCGTTTTTCCAGCTTCCCCTTGGTGTTCTGCGCCCATACCCAAGGGGAAGAATCCACATCGTTAATATAGTAGGCGGGCAGCTTGAGGATGCTGCCGTCCTGTTGTTCATCCTGTCCGTAGTCCGGCTCGATGTACACATGCTGGCCCAGCAGCAGCCCGTCGCTGCTGTCCAGATCCACATAGAAGGGGTATTTGCTGGAAGAGGTGGTATCGTCACCGCCGCCGTCGTATCTGTTCTGATTGTTCTGCTGGGCATTCTCCCAGTCGATGAGGGTGATGGTGCCCCGCCACGTCTGATCATTGACGCGGGAACGGATCACAACAGGCGTACCCTCGCTGAGGGCACCGGCGTTATTCTCGTTGACATAGCCCTTGATACGGAAGCCGCCGGTCTCGACAATGGTCATGAACGGCAGCGCGTTGCCCATCTGGTCGGTGCCGCCATTTTCATTGATGGCCTTGACACGGCCATCCACCGGAGAGGTGACGGTGACGTTTTTCAGGGCTTTTTGCAGCTTTTCCACATCCTTGCCCTTCAGGGCGATGTTGTATTCCTTTTCCAGAATGTCGGCGTTGACCTGGCGCAGCTCCAGCGAGTAGGACAGCTGGTCATCCCCGGTGGCACTGTTCTTGTCCCGCTCCAGAGCTTCCTTTTCCTGCTTTTTGGCCGCCAGCTCGTTTTGCATCTGCTGCAGCTCCAGCTGTGCCTTTTCCAGATCCAGCCGGGCCTGACTGGTGTCATAGACAAACAGTGCATCGCCCTTTTTGACCTCTTGATCCACCTGTACCTTGATAGACTCCACGGTGGAATTTTCATTCTTTTTGATCGTCGTTTCGCCGCGAGCCGTAACCATACCGGCAAAGCGATCCGCCAGCGTGGCGGAGCCAAGGCCGCAGATCATGGATACGGACTGTACCGATGCTTCTCCCTCTGCATTCGCGCCGCAGCCGGCCAACACGGACAGCAGCATCACGGCGGCCAACGCCATCACAGCAAACTTTTTCATTCCGATTTCTCCTCGTTCTTCTGGTTTGTTGTATTTAAGCCGATCCTTACTATATATAGACGATTCGGCAGGAGAAAATGTTCCCCTATTTTTCCAATTTTCTTTCCAACTGTATTAAGACAGTTGGTACACCCAATTATAGCAGAGCATCGATGTTTGTCAAGCACGATTCTTAAATAAAAGGATACCCCCGGCAAGCGTGCGAAACGGCCGGGGGTATACGGTTTTACATTTTTTCGGGCGCAGAGCAGCCAATGAGGGTCATGCCGTTTTTCAGCACGGCGCGGGCAGTATCCGCCAGCTTCAGACGGGCCAGCAGCACATTTTCCGCCTCACCCTTGATGCGGCAGGCGTTGTAGAACTTATGGAAAGCCGCCGCCAGCTCGGTGAGATAGCGGTTGATAAAGCTGGGGTCATAGTCCCGGGCAGCCAGCTGCACCACCACCGGGTACTGGGCCAGCTGCTTGATGAGAGCCTTTTCCTCCGGCTGAGACAGCACGGCAAGCGCCACCTCGGCGGCATCCTTCACCTGATAGCCCTCCGCCGCCAGCGTCTTGAGCAGCGTGCAGATACGGGCATGGGCATACTGAACATAGTACACCGGGTTCTCGCTGTCCTCTCGGACAGCCAGACCCAGATCGAACTCCATCTGGGTCTCCGGCTTGGCGTTGAAGAAGTAGCGGCAGGCGTCCACGGGGATCTCGTCCAGCAGATCGGTAAGGCTGATGGCCTTGCCGGTACGCTTGGACATGCGCACCACCTCGCCGTCACGCACCAGCTTCACCAGCTGCATCAG
>CAKTGD010000037.1 GCA_934561335.1 uncultured Oscillospiraceae bacterium | reverse complement strand
TGCTGGACTGGTACCCCAACGCCCTCCACGCCTTTATGTATGTGGCCATGGAGAAGGGCTACTATGCCGATGAGGGCCTGAAGATCAACATCCGCTTCCCCTCCAACGCCAACGACGCCATCTCCCTTGTGGCGGCAGGACAGGCGGATATTGGCCTGTACTATCAGCAGGACGTCATTCAGGCCCGCGCCGGGCAGAATGTCCCCGTGAAGTCCATCGGCGCTGTGGTGCAGGCACCCCTGAACATCGTGCTGTCCCTGAAGGACAAGAACATCACCGGCGCCAAGGATCTGGTGGGCAAGACCATCGGCTACGCCGGCACAGAGCTGTCCGAGGCGCTGATCCGCAGCATCATGGACTATGTGGGCGCGGATTACAGCGACGTGACCCTGATCGACGTGGGCTTTGACCTGATGAGCTCCATGACCACCGGCAACGTGGACGCCACCATCGGCTGCCTCGTAAACCACGAGGTACCCCAGATGGAGGAGGAGGGCTTCGAGGTCAACTGGTTCGATCTGGACGACTACGGCGTACCCACCTACTATGAGGGTGTGTTCCTGGCCAACGACGACGCCATCGCCAACGACAGCGAGACGCTTTCCGCGTTCCTGCGGGCGTCTGCCAAGGGCTTTGCCGACATGAAGGCAGACCCGGAGGAGGCACTGCGGATCCTGCTGGCCAATCAGAACGAGGAGAACTTCCCCCTGTCCGAGACGGTGGAGCGCAAGAGCATGGCAACGCTGCTGCCCCTGATGGAGACGGCGGACGCCACGTTCCTCAGCCAGACGGATGAGTGCTGGCAGAAGAACATCGACTGGATGCTGGCGCAGAACCTGATCGACAAGGCTCCCGCGCTGGACGATGTCCGCGTTGAGCTGGCGTTCTGACGCAGGAAGCACAACGAGACAGACCGGGTGAAAGACACGGTAAAAATAGAAAGAGGCCGGGGTTCATTCCGAAAACCCCGGCCTCTTATCGCTTGAGCGGATACACCCTAATGCGCGGTATCTATGTACGCCGCGCGTAGATGTATTGGCACCGTAAAGGCGGGCGAAGCGGCTGCAAAAATGTTTGAGTTGCTATTTTGGATAGCGCCCGATATAATGAAAAAGAGCAAGGAAATACTGCGGCGGTGAAAGGGAGAGAGCGTATGGAAACGGCAAGATGCAGAGCCTTTTTGGCGGCGGCAGAGACAGGCAGCTTTTCCAAGGCGGCGGATGCGCTCAGCTATACGCCGTCGGGCGTCAACCAGCTGGTGACGGCGTTTGAGAAGGAGCTGGGCTTTTCCGTTTTTCGGCGTAATACAAAGGGCGTTTCGCTGACGGAAAACGGAGAACTGCTGCTGCCGGTCGTGCGCGAGTTTTTGCGGCAGGAGGATCGGATTTTTGAGCTGTCGGCGGAAATGAACGGACTGTTGATCGGCAGCGTAAATATTGCGGCCTATTCCAGCATCGCTACCCATTGGCTGCCTGCGGTGATCGGCGCTTTTCAGCGGGATTATCCTCAGATCCATATTAATCTGATGGAGGGCATCTGGCAGGAGGTTTCCAAATGGCTGGATGACAGAACGGCGGACATCGGCTTTTTCAGCTATCAGGGGAATATGCCGTATGAATGGATCCCGTTGGCGGAGGATCCGATGCTGGCGCTGCTGCCGCGGGATCATCCGCTGGCACAGGCCGAGGTCTATCCGCTGGCCAATTGTGCAGTAGACCGGTTTATCATGCCGGCCCGCGGCTGCGACGATGACGTGATGGCGCTGTTTCGAAGGAACCATATTGTGCCGAATGTGCGTTTTACCACATTGGATAGCTTTTCGGTGATGTCCATGGTGGAGCAGGGGCTGGGCATGAGCGTCATGAATCAGCTGATTACAGAAAAGCGGATCTGTGATGTTGCCATGCTGCCTGTTGATCCGCCCGCCTCTATCACGCTGGGAATTGCCCTGCATTCCAAGGTGGATATTTCGCCGGCTGTGCGGATGTTTTTGAAATACGCTGTCAGGATGCTGACCAAAAAAGAGACCTGAGAGAAACACGTCGCCGCGGCGCGAAGGCTTTGCTCCGGTAAATTAAAATAAGCGCCCTCCCATCGGTCATAAGCCGGTGGGAGGGCTTCTTGTCGAACCGACGCCATAGGGGGTGGCGGCGATAAAACGGATAGCGAGAATAGTTAAAGCTGTGCGGCGGGGGAGACGGCGGGCAGCCGGTATTCAGTCAGATAGTGCTGGAAGAGGTGCTGATAGGCGTCATCGTTCTTGCGGATGGCGTGCAGCGATTCGTGCAGGTTCAGATTATGCTGGGCGGCGTCGATCATGCACCCGGCGATATTGGAGCAATGGTCAGAGGTGCGCTCCAGATTTGTCAGCAGATCAGACCAGACAAAACCGGTTTCAATGCTGCAATGCCCCTGCTGCATCCGCAGAATATGGCGGGTACGCAGCTCCTCCTTCAAGGTGTCGATCACCTGCTCAAGGGGCTCTACCTGTGCTGCGCAGGAGATGTCCTGACGGGCAAAGGCATTTTCCGTCAGCGTCAGGATATCCGACACGGCGGCACGCAGCGTCGCCAGCTCCCGCTTTGCGCTATCGCTGAAGCGCAAGCGTTTGCTGCGCAGCTCCTCGGCCGATTCCAGAATGTTTACCGCGTGATCGGAGATCCGTTCGAAATCGCCGATGATTTTCAGAAGCGCTGTGGCCTCTTCGCTTTCATCATCTCCCAGCTTATGGGTGCTCAGCTTGACCAGATAGGTGCCGATCACATCCTCGTAGTGGTCGCACCGGTTTTCTGCTTTTCGGATATCCTCGGCAAGCTCGGGCGTGTAGCCGCTCAGGCAGGCCAGCGCCTGCTTCAGCGCCTGCACAGCGCATCCGGCCATCTCTGCCGTTACGGACCGGCACTGGCGCAGGGCCAGCGACGGCGTGGCCAGCAGGCGCTCGTCCAGCTCCACACTTTTTTCGCTTTTGCCGCGCTCCGGTACCAGACGGATCGCCAGTTTTTCCAACAGTCCGCCGGCAGGCAGCAGCATGGCCGTGCAGAGAATATTGAACAGGGAGTGGGCAATCGCGATGCCGTACATGGTGGCAGAGCGGTTCAGAAGCGCCGGGGCAAAAAGAGCCTTGACCAGACAAAAGACGAAGAGAAGCACCGTTACGCCGATCACATTGAACATCAGATGTACTACGGCGGCCCGTTTTGCATTTTTGGCAGTTCCCACCGAAGAGATCATTGCGGTGACGCAAGTGCCGATATTCTGCCCCATGATGATGGGGATAGCGGCGGCATAGCTTACCTGTCCAGTCAGCGCCAGGGCCTGCAAAATGCCGACGGAGGCGGAGCTGGACTGAATGATTGCCGTCAGCACAGCGCCCATCAGCACACCCAGAACAGGATTCTTGAAGAGAACAAACAGCTCGGTAAAGCCCGGTACATCTTTCAGGCCCGACACCGCGCCGCTCATCGTCTCCATGCCGAACATCAGCGTAGCGAAGGCGAGCAGGATCATGCCGGTATCTTTTTTCCGCGCATCCTTGCAGAACATGTAGAAAATAATGCCGATCAGTGCCAGCACCGGGGTAAATGAGGTGGGCTTTAAAAGACTGACCCACACGCTGCCGCCGTCAATACCGGCAAGGCTCAGCAGCCACGCCGTTACGGTGGTGCCGACGTTGGCGCCCATAATGACATTGATGGCCTGACGCAGCGTCATCAGCCCCGAATTGACGAAGCCTACCACCATCACCGTGGTGGCGGAGGAGCTTTGAATAATGGCGGTAATTCCCAAGCCTGTCAAAAATCCGGCAAACACATTGCCGGTCATCTTATCCAGCAGCGTCCGCAGCTTACCTCCGGCCCGGCGCTCCAGCGCCTGTCCCATCAGGTTCATGCCGAATAAAAACAGGCACAGACCGCCAATCATCGTCAAAACATGAAAAATATCCATCTGCCTTCTCTCCTTATGACATACATTTTACGTCCAATAGTAAAATAGCAGGTCAATGTCAAATCCACAGTCTCTTTTATGTAAAATTCATGTAAAATACTGACAAATACCTGAATTGAGGCCATTGCCGCGATAGACTGTGCTGCAAAAGCAGCACAGATAAGAGGGGACGGTGGGTGTCTCTTTTTCCGGGCAGAATAGATAGTTTTGCGAAAATCAGAGAGAGCTTGTGACGCGCCATGGTGCAAAATTCCATGATTGTTATAGCATTAACGATCTTGAATTGGTCAAGATGCTGAATTTGATATTTTTTTAACAAAAAGAGTTGATATTTTTTTAACGAAGTAGTAAAGTATAGCAGGAGAGGAAAAAGAGAACAGCGAAAGGATGCAGGCAGAAAGACACAAGGAGGAACCAGAGATGGCATACGAAGAATTTATGGGCATGTATCAATCCAAATTAACCACTGCCGATGAAGCGGTTAAGGTCATTAAGTCCGGCGACTGGGTGGACTATGGTTTCTGCAACACACATCCACGGGTGCTGGATGAGGCGCTGGCCCGCCGTGCGCCCGAATTGGAGGATGTCAAGGTGCGCGGGGCTATCGCCCTGTGGCGGCCTGCAATTTTCGATATTGAGGAGCCGGAAAAGCACATCATCTACAATTCCCACCACACCGGTGGTTTTGAGCGGAAATATATTAACAGCGGCGCCTGCTTCTACGAGCCGATGCGGTATTCTGAGCTGCCCCGCTACTATTATGAGCATATTCAAGCGCCGGATGTGGCCATGATCCAGGTGGCCCCCATGGATCGCCACGGCTACTTCAATTTCGGCGTGTCCGCCTCCCATTTGAAGGCTGTCTGCGATACGGCAAAGGTCGTGATTGTAGAGGTCAACCGCAATATGCCCCGCTGCCTTGGCGGCTTTGGCGAGAGCGTACATATCACCGATGTGGATATGATCGTTGAGGGACGGAATGACCCGATGGGCACGCTGACCTCCGCCGAGCCTACCGAGGTGGACAAGGCGGTTGCCCGGCAGGTGGTGGAACAGATCCCCAACGGTGCCTGTCTGCAATTGGGAATCGGCGGTATGCCCAACGCCGTCGGCAAGCTGCTGTGTGAGTCGGACCTGAAGGATATGGGCGTGCATACCGAGATGTATGTGGAGGCGTTTGTGGATCTTTCACTGTGCGGCAAGATCAGTGGCGCCAACAAGAGCATCGACCACGGACGCCAGACCTATTCCTTTGCAGCGGGCACACAGCGTGTGTATGATTTCCTGGATGATAACCGCATGTGCATGGCTGCACCCATCAGCTATACCAACGATATCCGCACCATCGCCTCCATTGATAACTTTATGTCCATCAATAACGCAGTGGATATCGACCTGTACGGTCAGGTCAGCAGCGAGACATCCGGCGTGCGCCATATTTCAGGCGCAGGAGGCCAGCAGGACTTCGTGCTGGGCGCTTATCTGTCCAATGGCGGCAAGAGCTTTATCTGCCTTTCCTCCACCTATCAGAAGAAGGATGGCTCGATAGCTTCCCGCATCCGCCCCACGCTTTACGAGGGCAGCATTGTCACGGATACCCGGGTGAATACCATGTATGTGGTCACGGAATACGGCTGCGTCAACCTCAAGGGTCTGACAACGTGGGAGCGGGCTGAAGCGTTGATTTCCATCGCCCATCCTGACTTCCGCGAAGCGCTGATCAAGGCCGCGCAGGAGCAGAAAATCTGGTATCGCAGCAATAAGAGATAACACTTCCAATAGGAAGCGTAATATAAGGCGGAAAAGCGCTGTTCGGAAGGGCAGCGCTTTTCCGCGCATTTTTTCAGTTGAGCGCGGTAAAAACGGAGGATACTGCGAAATAACCATTTTCTGCCTTGAAACGGTGGAGGCAATACGTTATACTGTATGTATATGCATGTAAAGGGAAAAGAGGATTGTCAGCAGTATGTAAGAATATTGTAGGAGGTGCAGTATGTATTCGGTTGGGGAAAGCATTGTACACCCATTGCATGGCGCCGGTGTGATTGCCGGTATTACGGAAGAACGCCTGCGCGGCGTCAACGTGCGGTACTATGTGTTTTCCGTACCGTTAAGCGGTTTGAAGTTGATGATCCCCATAGAAAGCAGCGGCGCTGTGGGTCTGCGCCGGCCTGTCAGCCACCGGCAGCTCCATGAGATCCTCTCTGCGCTGCGTGACGGTGAGGATGATACGACGGAGAACTGGAACCACCGCTACCGCGAGAATATGGAGCGTATGAAAAGCGGCGAGCTGCGTCAGGTGGCCGGTGTGATCCGGGATCTGATGCGGCGCGATGCAGGCCGCGGCCTGTCTACCGTGGAGCGTAAGATGCTGCGCAGCGCCAAACAAATTCTGCTCAGCGAGGTGATGCTGATCGAGAATCTGACCTATGACGGCGCGGAGCGGCTGCTGCACCGCAGTATACTGGCGGAACAGGGAGACTGAAATAGAATGGCTTTTTGGAATAAAGTGCAGAAAATACAGGAAAAAAGAATACCACGATGCAGCGTGATCGTGGCGGCTGCGGGTGTCAGCACGCGCATGGGCGGACAGAATAAGCTGTTTGCCCAGCTTGCCGGCGCACCCGTGCTGATGCGCACGCTATGCGCCATCGACTGTGCCGAGCTTGTGGGGGAGATCGTGGTTGCCGCCCATGAAGCGTCTATGGAGCAGGTCGCCGACCTGTGTGCCCGTGCGGCGCTGCGCAAGCCGGTCAAGGTGGTTGTGGGCGGCGCTACCCGCACGGAATCGGTGCTGTCTGCGGCGCTGGCATGCGATCCGACGTCGGAGCTGCTGGCGGTTCACGATGGTGCGCGCCCGCTGGTGCGCGCTGAGCTGGTCGATGAAATGATCCGTACCGGCTGGCGGGTGCAGGCGGCGGCACCGGCCGTTAAGGTCAAGGATACGGTAAAGGAAATAGACGAGGAGGGCTGGGTGCTGTCTACCCCGGTACGCAGCGGCCTGCGCGCCGTTCAAACGCCCCAGGTCTTTCAGGCGGATATCCTCAAGGCGGCGCTGCAGGCGGCGCTACGCAGCGGAGAAACACTGACCGACGACTGCGCCGCTGTGGAGCGGCTGGGAAAGCGGGTTTGGCTGGCCGTCGGCGACGAGGAGAATATCAAGATCACCACCCCGCTGGATCTGGCGGTGGCGGAAGCTATCCTGCGGAAAAGGGAGGCCATGGAATGACGACACTGAGAATTGGTCACGGTTATGATGTGCACCGGCTGGTGCAGGGGCGTCCGCTGGTGTTGGGCGGCGTGACCATTCCGTGGGAGCGTGGGCTTGACGGTCACTCGGATGCCGATGTGCTGACGCATGCCGTAATGGATGCCCTGCTGGGAGCGGCCGCCGCCGGTGATATCGGCAAGCTGTTTCCGGATACGGACGATGCCTATGCCGGTATCTCCAGTATGCTGCTGCTTGGGCGTGTGGCCGCCTTTTTGCAGCAGGAAGGGTATGGGATCGTCAACATCGACGCAACGCTTGTGGCGCAGGCGCCGAAGGTGTCTGCTTACCGCGATGCCATGCGGCGGAATATTGCCGGCGCGCTGGGCATTTCAGCCGCTCAGGTCAGCGTCAAGGCCACAACGGAGGAGCGTCTTGGCTTTACCGGAACCGGACAGGGGATGGCGGCCCACGCAGTGGCGCTGATAGAAAAAATATGCTATAATTAAAAGCTTCCGTCCTGTGCCAGCGGCACAGGACGGAAGCTTTTTCAGTAATCAGTTACACCGAGAACAGGATATCGGCATAAGTGGGATAGGGCCAGTGCTGCGCGTTGGTAATGCTTTCCAGCTGGCTGATAAGTCCGCTGGCCTTCTGGCAGCGCTCGTCGATCTCATCGCGGAAATAGCGGGCGGATTTGATACCGCCGTCGGCGGCAGGCGCCTTGGCAATCGCCCGATCCAGCGCCTCACAGGTATCATACAGCTTGGCGGACAGCTCGGAGAGCTTACGCAGCGTGGCGTCCTCCATCTTGGCGGACAAAGGAATGCCGCAATTCTGCTTGTGGAACAGGGCCTGCGCCAGCTCGTCGGAGTATTTGCTGACAGCCGGGAGAATATAGCGGCGGGCCATATCCAGCAGCGTGCAGCTTTCAATGTTGATGATCTTGCAGTAGTTCTCCAGATGGATAATGTAGCGGGCCTCCATCTCATCCCGGGTCAGAATCCCGTGACGGGTGAACAGCGCCACATTCTTTTCGGAGATGTAAGCCGGCAGTGCGTCTACCGTATTGCTCAGATTGCATAGACCCCGGCGCTTGGCCTCTGCCAGCCAATCGCTGCTGTAGCCGTTGCCATTGAAAATAATTCGCTGGTGGGCGACAAAGGTATCATGCAGCAGCTTCTGAAGCGCAGCCTTGAAATCATCGGCCTTTTCCAGAATATCCGCAAACTGCCGCAGCTCCTCGGCCATCATGGTGTTCAGAACGGTATTGGGGCCGGCAATGGACTGGCTGGAGCCCAGCATACGGAACTCAAACTTATTGCCGGTAAAGGCCAGCGGCGAGGTACGGTTGCGGTCAGTGGTATCCTGAGGAATCTCCGGCAGGCTGTCCACGCCGATTTCCAGACGGCGCTTGGTGATATCGACATATTCCGTTCCGCTGATGATCGCGTCAAGAATAGCGGTCAACTCATCGCCAAGGAAAACGGAGACAATGGCGGGCGGGGCCTCATTGCCGCCCAGACGGCGGTCGTTGCCGGGATAGGCCACGCAGCAGCGCAGCATGTCCTGATATTCATCCACACCCTTGATAAATGCGGCGAGGAAGAGCAGGAACTGTGCATTCTGGCTGGGGGTCTTGCCGGGCTTGAGCAGATTTTCGCCGCTGTCGGTTTGCAGCGACCAGTTGTCGTGCTTGCCGCTGCCGTTGATGCCGGAAAAAGGCTTTTCATGCAGCAGGCACACCAGGTCGTGGCGCTCAGCAATGGTTTTCAGCAGCTCCATGGTCAGCTGGTTGTGGTCGCAGGCGGTGTTGGCATCAGAATAGATGGGCGCATTCTCGTGCTGGGCAGGCGCCACCTCGTTATGCTCCGTCTTGGAGAAAACGCCCAGCTTCCACAGCTCGATATCCAGCTCGTGCATAAAAGCGGCAATGCGGGGCTTGATGGCGCCGTAGTAATGGTCATCCAGCTCCTGACCCTTCGGCGGCTTTGCGCCGAACAATGTGCGTCCGCACATCCGCAGGTCCTCGCGGGCCTGATAATCCTTCTTGTCGATCAGGAAATACTCCTGCTCAGAGCCGACCTGTGCCGTAACGTGCCTGGTCTCGGTGTTGCCGAACAGCCGCAAAATGCGAACACACTGCTGATCGAGCGCATGGATCGAGCGCAGCAGCGGCGTTTTCTTATCCAGCGTGTTGCCGGAGTAGGAGCAGAAGATAGTGGGGATACACAGCGTTTTGTCTTTGACAAAGGCATAGGAGCTGGGATCCCACGCAGTGTAGCCGCGGGCCTCGAAGGTGGCGCGCAGACCGCCGGAGGGGAAGCTGGAGGCGTCAGCTTCGCCGCGGCTCAATTCCTTGCCAGACAGCTCCATCAGAATATGACCGTTGCCGGTGGGAGAGATAAAGCTGTCATGCTTTTCGGCGGTAAAGCCGGTCATCGGCTGGAACCAGTGGGTAAAATGGGTAGCGCCAAGCTCGGTAGCCCAGTCCTTCATGGCGCAGGCGATCTCATCGGCAATGGAACGATCCAGAGGATTACCCTGAGCCAGACATTGCTGCCATGCCGCGTAAACATCCGCGCTGAGGCGCTGTCTCATTTTCTCCTCGGTAAACACCATGCTTCCGAAGATGTCAGGGATCCGTGTTGCATTCTCGTTCATTGTATGATACTCCTTTCACCGCGCCGTGCGCGGGTATGATCACATAAACAGGTCAAGAACCCGGGGTGTAACATAGACCTCCACAACGGCGGCCACTGTCAGAAGGGGGAGGACGTGCATCAAATAAGCGCGTGCGCAATTTTTCAGCAGCGGCACCATCATGCCCTTGGCATTTTTTTGGACAAACTGGGTGATCCGCTTGCACAGCATAAGCCCCATCGCAAAGGCCAGCAGCAGCGCCGGCAGCTCAAAGATGCCGTGAGGAACGATTCCGGCAAAGTAAATGGCAAGCGAGGTGCCGTTGTTGATATAATAGGCGGCCAGCACCCCCAGAATCAAGGCGTTCATGCCCAGTGCCAGCGCCGTGAGATAGATAAACGGAATAAACCCGTACAGCACACTGACCAGTGTGGCGCGAAGATTGTTGCCAAACAGCGCAAGAAGATTGATGGCGCCGTCATCCGAAAGAACATTGCTGTTTTCCAGCATCCGCGAAAAATACGCCACGATGGTTTCCGGGATCGCTTTATTGATAAGCCCGACGCCGCAAGACAGCACCCAAATAATCAAAAATGCGGCGGAAGTGATCAGCAGCGACTCGCTGAATTCATCCCGGTAAAACTGCCGTAGAGCGCGGTGCTGCTGTTTGAGCCATGTCATTGGCCTTACCCCAGCTTTTCCAGACCCGCCTTCAGGCGGCGCAGCGTCTCGTCGCGGCCCAGAATCTGGCAGATCTCCACGGCGCCGCCGGGGGTCACCAGCTTGCCGGAGGCGGCGATGCGCACCGGCCACATGAGGGTGGCGTTCTTCACGCCCAGCTTCTCCGCCAGCGCGATGAGGCCATCGTGAATTGCGTCGGTCGTCCACTCGGGCAGCGTCTCCAGCATGGGAATGGCGGCCTCCAGCATGGTTTTGCAGACCTCGGGATTGGTCTTGGACTTCTTGTTGGTAAAGGCGTCCACGCAGCACTCGGGGCAGACATCAAAAAAATCCACCTTTTCGGGGATCTCCGTCAGCTTTTCGCAGCGGGCCTGCAAAAGCCCGGCGATGGCGCAGAGGTCGAAATCACCCTTGACACTCTGGCGGATATAAGGCTCGGCCACCTTGGCAAAGGCCTCGGGGCTCATGCTGCGCAGGTACACGGCGTTGAAGTGATCCAGCTTGGCAATGTCGAAGATGGCGGGGGATTTGGAGATACCCGACATGTCAAAAACCTTTGTCAGCTCGTCCAGCGAGAAAATCTCCTGCTCGGCATACTCGCCCTTGGGCGACCAGCCCAGCAGCGCCACATAGTTGAGGATGGCCTCGGTCAGATAGCCCTGGGCCTTCAGATCCTCATAGCTGGGGTCGCCGTGGCGCTT
>CAKTGD010000036.1 GCA_934561335.1 uncultured Oscillospiraceae bacterium | reverse complement strand
GAATGTGTTTGATACACGGACAAATTGGCTGATTTCAGAAAATGCAGCTTTTTTCGCTGTCCGTCAGAAACGGACAGCGCCTCTGGTAATTTTGACTAAAAAAATTTGAGTTTCTTGGACGAAACGTAAAAGCAAGGGGCGGCCAGCAGTGTTTCTGGCCATGAAAAAGGGGCGGCAGATGCCGCCCCTTGCGTTTGAGCTCTTTTGCATGTCTGAAACCCCGCGATATGGAAAGGTTAAGTGCCCTCGCATCTGCCGCCTGCGAAGCAGACGACTCATTTATACCGTGATTGTCAAAGCCTTGATATAAGAAACAGGTGGGTTATCCGAAAAAGATAACCCACCTGTTTCTTGCTTTTATTAATTTTTAGAAAGCGTAGTATTCATCCATATGTCTCTGGTGGTGCACACGCAAGTATTGCAATCTGCACTCTGAACTGTAGCAGACAAAACGCCTCTAATTCTCTCGAGCCTTTAGCAGACCATTTGCTACTCAAATTTGAATCGTTAAATCTCCTTGAAATGTATAATGAGCATTAGATTTGCCAGCAGCACATAGTGCGGCAATCTGTGTATTCATGTCCTCATTATAATTTTTTTCATCCACGCTGACTACTAAAATTTGAGGCTTCAGAATTTTTTGAACATACTCCGAAAAATAGCGAGAGTTAATGCCATGGTGAGATAATTTTTGGAGGTGGGGGGTTATAATGTGTCCACACAATGCTGCGCGGAGAGTCTCATCTGTACTGTCTCCCGCAAACAGGGCTAAATCTTCTTCATTTCTTTTAAGTAGCCAAATGCTACTGTCTTCATTACAAGTTTGCTTATGAATATCTAACGCCCATTTCATTGATTCTTCAGTCAGATTTTGATCACACAGTGCCATTGCATATACTACGGAACGCATGGTACTGTTTTTCAGCGGATACAGGCATTCCAGCATATAATCCCCAAAGCGAAATATCCTCTCAGCACATTCTATTGATGAAAGCAGCTTAGCGCCAGAGCGTTCCAAATACTGGAAAAATTTGTGGTATTCTCGATAGTATTCCTGAGTCCCAAACACCGGATACACACAATCAGCAAATTGAAGATCTCCACAAGGAGCAACTGCCTCTCGTACAGCAATTTTATCAACTAAGTGGACAAAGCCGCCAAAATGATCCTGATGCAAATGCGTCAGAATTAACAAGTCAATAGTATTAATACCACGTCCAGTCAGAAATTCTAAAAGCGGACGTCTCCCTTTATAAAATTTCCCGCCACCATCAATCACTACACAGCGAGAACCATCTGGCGTATCCAAAAGCAGTACTGTACAGTCTGCTCGCCCAACATCAAGAATATGAAGTTCACTCATATGGTCAGCATCACCTTATCACCTTCGCAATATGCATTATGGTTTGCGGCAGCGCACTTCCAAAAGCTTGCCATCTGCACAGTTCGTCAGTATCATGCGCACCTCCATGCCTTGACATTCAAGTCTTCAGATTTCTTTTCTTGCGGGTATTCTACCAGAGCATTCTTAGAAAGGCAACGCTTTTTTCTTTTTAATTGCTGTTGCCCAGGCGCCAACATGGAAAAAATCTGCCTCCGGCAAGCCAGCGCTGTTCATGACGCAGACATGTGAATTCACGTAAAGAAAGCACGCAAAAAAATGCAAAAAGTACGCAAAAATGTGCGTGCAAGCGTTTGACACAAGAAAATTGTATAAAAATTGTTAGAATCATGAATTGACGCTCTAAATGAAGGAGGACTATTATAAAAACATACAGTTGCAATACGCAACTTACTCCGATATCCGATGAATGTACTCTTATCGGAGCAAAACAACCAGACATACTGCAAAGGAGGATGTTTAATGAAAAGATTCCCTGCAAAGGTCGTGTCACTGGTTTTAGCTTTAGCAATGTCACTGTCCCTGTTGACCGTAAGCACCGTCGCTGAAGAAAATGGATGGTGGACTGAGGAAATATGGGACGCAGAGACGTTGATATCTTTGGGGGCCAAGCCGCCCCTGTTCAACAAAAAAACAGGCTACTATGAAATTGAAACGCCAGAACAATTGCTGTATTTGTCTGGCAATTGGAAATCTACTGATACCAATGGTGATGGTCAACCGGATGCCCCGCGTAATGGACATTACGTATTGACAGCAGATTTAGACATGGGGCCACTGATGAAGAAAATCGGAAAAACGATCACAGAGGCATCCGGTAAAGAAACAGATGGCTATATGTTGCCGCTCTCTGCCAATAAGAAGGAAAATGCGGATAAGACAGACGGTTGGTTTATGGGTACGATCGATGGCCAGTATCATACGATCTCTAATCTACGCATCTGCCGTCAAAACGGCAAATATACTGGCCTGGTAGGATATCTGGGCAACGAAACTCTTACCACACCGACGATTCGGAACTTGGGCCTGATTAACCTGAAGATGGAAGGCAAAAAGTCCTGCGGTGCTTTTGCAGGCGTTTGCTTTGGCACTGTGGAGAATTGCTTTGCAACTGGTACCATCAAGGCAAAGGAAGCTGTCGGTGGCTTAGTTGGAAAGTGCGAGGGTGAGTTGCGCAACTGTGTATCCTACATGAAGGTAAAGGGCAAGTCGTTAGTAGGTGGTTTAGTTGGAAACATATTAGGTGGTGCAGTAGAAAATTGCTATGTTGGAGGCTCTGTCACGGTGAGTGGAGGCAAAGCCTCTGCCGGCGGTGTTGCCGGTACATTCGCAGTAGCCACTTATCTCAGAAACGTGGCTTCCGTCATTCGTGAGGTCAGTGGAGATGAGGGCGCATCTGATATTGATCGACTGGTTGGCACACTGGAGAGTGAGAGCGGCACCAACATCACCAACAACTATATCTGGGAGGGTGCAATCCTGAATGGCAATGCACCCGTAGAGCATCCTAACCGCTCCATTGCTCAGGCGGTCTCTACTGAGACTTTGATGAGTAGGTCTCTGTACGAAAAAAATCTGGGCTGGGAGTTTAATAAGATTTGGAGCTGGGTTGGTACTTCTGCTCAAGGATATCCTATGTTGACAGGTTTTGTGAAGGCGGGGAAGGCGCCAGATCTGCTTGAAGAAATTCTGACAGATTTGACGATAAAGCAGCCTGTGCTACTGATCGATGACCCTGTAGTGAACTGGGTTGCTAAGGGAGAACAGGCTACAATCCATGCTCGGCTGTCACTTCCCGAAGGCACAAAGGTCGACAGTATAAAAGTCTTTTACGGTGAAAATAGTGACGGAAAAACTTTTAAAGACTTTGTCGAGATGACTGTTAACAAGGATAGCTATCAGGCTGTCTTACCACTGAAAAATCCCGGCAGCTACCATTACTTTGTGTCTGCTAATGTGGACGGACAGATAATCACTGTTCCTGCCGATATTTCCGCATCTTTGCCGCTGCAACTTGATGACGGTGTTGTGGACGCAACTCCAAGAGAGGTCCTTTGCCAGTTGGGTGAAACATATCAGGAAGTAGGTTTTAACTGGATCACGGATCCCGCAGTGAAGGATTCAAAGGTTTGGTACAGAGGCAAGGGAGACAGTACTTGGAACGTTACTGATGGAGAGAGTGTGCGCCACTATCTAACTGAAGGCTGGGAAGAAATCCAGAGCCATTGGGCAACGATAACTGGTTTGGCTGCGGAAACTACCTACGAGTATGCGGTCGGCGGCATTTATGATGGCAAAGAGGTTCGAGGGGACATCCATACATTCACTACACTCCCTGCCTCAGGCGCATTTACTTTCATGCAGTACGGTGACCTCCAAGCAAAGAAACCAGAAGGCTATGATCCCTTCCTGAATACCATGGAACAGTTTGTGAATACGCTACCGGTACAACCAGATTTCCTGCTGAATACCGGCGACATTGTGGATGCTGGATATAAGAGTACACAATGGGCAAGCTTCTTCGACGTTGCTGAAACTTATATGGCTGACCGGCTAAATATTTTGCTGCCCGGCAACCATGAAAATACCGGTGATCTGCTCTACAAACAGTATGGCGCGCGAACGAGCCTGCCAAATGAACTGGAATACGGTCCGCTGGAGGGAACCGGTTGGTGTGTTGTTGGCGATGCATGCTTTGTCTTTGTCAACGCAGATCCGTACTCCGGTCAGGTAGGGGCAGATGTTGAAGCTGACCGAGCAAGATTCTTTACCGAGCAAACCGCGTGGGCTAAGACTGTTTATGAGAAAGCGGACAAAACCTGGCGGATTATGGCATCTCATGTGGGTACATATATTGTAAATTTCAACGATCCATCTGACTATCCCTATATCCCCGAGATGTGCGATGAACTGCAAGTGGATCTGTATTTGAACGGTCATGACCACGAGTATATCCGTACCACAACCAAGGATAACGTAATCTGCCCCATAGGCAGCGGCACAACCTATATGACCTGTTCTTCTTTGGGCGAAAAGCTGGACGCGTTTGAGCCGGGAACAGCCGGTGGTAAGTATGCGGTGGTTCATAAAGACGGCGCTGACAATTCTCAGCAGATTTTCAGCATGGTAACAGTGGATGGAAACGGCATCCACGCTACTGCATATCAACGTGGTGTCGAGGAAGATTGGTCCAAGTTTGATATTATTGATCATTATGATATCACAACTAGTCTGACCAAGGGTAGTCAGACACCCACCGAAGTCACAGAGCCTGCTGGCCCTGAAATAACCGTGTTGCCCACTTATACTGTTCAGCCTGGCGACTGCTTATATCGCATTGCAAAGATGCTCTATGGCAACGGTGAAAAATGGAACGATCTGTATGAAGCGAATCGGAATATCATCAGCGACCCTGCATGTATCTACATAGGCCAAGTGCTGAGAATTCCAGCAAAATAAATTTCAAAGTGCACCCATTATAAATAACACTTAGTGAACCTCACCACCCAAGCGTAAACGCTATCAAACCACCGCAGATAGGACGAACAAAGTAAGTCCTATCTGCGGTGGTCGCATTGTAACTGTTATTGCTGACGGCCTTTGTCGGCCAGGGGGTGCAGATATTTTCTTGGACTTAAATTGTATGTACGAAAATAAGCGGCTCTGCAAGCAGAATTGAGGGCCAGTTGAGAAAAATGATCGAAGGACACCATGGATAGATTAAAAGGCTGACTGGACTGATATTTCGCAAAGATACTGCTCACTTACGAGCAGGTGATAGCTGATCTCCGATATTAAGAAAGCAAATCTTTATCATATGATTCTTGTAAGTTATCCAGCATTGACTTTATCGCTTTACTGTAATATAATGTGCAAACAACATCCGTAAAGGAGGGAAGTCAATGAGCTATATCATTGCAATTGGGCTTTATCTGGTACTGTTGATGGTCTACGGTCTGGTAATCGCCCACAAGAAAGTAAAGACCACTGACGATATGATGACCGGAGGGCACAAGATCCCCTTCATCATTCTGGTGGGCAGTTTGCTGGCCACCTGGTGCGGCGGCGGCGGTATTACCGGTTCTGCCGGAGTCGTGTACAGCGGCGGACCTTGGGTAGGTGTGCTGACCTTTGCAGCTCCTCCCATCGGTATTATTCTGCTGTATTTCATTGCTGGCAAGGTCCGCAAGTCCAATAAGTTAACGGTGCCTGAGATCATGGGTGCCCGCTACGGCACGGCCGCCAGCATCATCTCCGCTCTGTGCGTCATGCTGGCCTATGTGGGCGTGCTGGCCACGCAGCTGAAAGCGGCTGCCAACATTTTGGTGCTGCTGTGCCATTCCAGCGGTATTGAGATCTCTCATGGTGTGGCACTTGCCATCTGCACGGTTATTATCGTGATCATCACCGTAGGCGGCGGTCTGGTTTCCGTGGCCTATTCCGATGCCGTCAGCGCCCTGATCATGATTGGCGGCTTTTTCCTCGCCATCCCCATTCTGATGCGCGCGGCCAGCGCTCAGGGCGCTGTTCTGTCTGCCGAAAAGACTACTTTTACCGGCGGTATGTCCGGCTGGACGATCCTGGGCTACTTTTTGCCGTCTTTGGCTTTGATGCTGGGCGACCAGAATATGCTGCAGCGTTTTGCCTCTGCTAAAAACAGCGACGAGGCCAAGAAGTCCAACATTGGCATGTTCATCGGTGAAATAATGGTCATCGCCAGCATTGTTGCAGTGGCAACTCAGGCTGCCAAGCTGTACCCCGCGCTGGATACGCCCTCTAACGTTATCTTCCAGGTGGCAGTGGACTATCTCCCCATGGTATTCGGCGCGCTGGTCATGTGCGCCTGCATGGCGTTCATTGTCACTACGGCGGACAGCTATCTGCTCTCCTCCGCGACCAATCTGACCAACGATATCTATGTGAAGTACATCAATAAGAATGCGACGGATCACCAGAAGATGACGGTTCTGCGTGCGACCATCGTGGTGTTCAGCGTGATCGCCGTGGTCCTGACGCTGTACTTCCCCACGGTTTTGCAGCTGCAGATGACCGCATATACTATGTATGGCGCTGCCATTACGCCCGCTATTCTGTTTGCCCTCTTCTCCAAGAAGGTGACGCCCGCCGGCGGTATGGCCGGTATCATTGTGGGCGGCGCAATGACCATTGCGTGGACCCTGATGGGTACTCCTTACGGCATCCAGTGCGCGATCGTGGCTGTTCCCGCTTCTGTGGTGGCTATTCTGGTGGTTTCTGCGCTGACTGCCGGTCGCGCAGACGAGGTCCACTCTCTGGAAGCCTTGTACAAGTAAAGAAAAGAACCTTACGGGGCAGGGGGGAACCCCTGTCCCCGTTTGCCATCTATACGGTTGAAAGGAGATATCAATTATGGAAGATCCCAGAATCCGAAAATTCGCGAAGTTCCTGATCAACAGCGCTGTAGGCCTGCAGAAGGGTGAAAAAATTCTCATCGAGCTGCACGGCAGTGAAACAACCCTGATGAAGGCTCTGGTGCAGGAGGCCTACCTTGCAGGCGGCAAGCCGTTCATCCACATCTTTGACTATGATGTGGAGGGAGCTCTGGTGGCCGGGGCAGATGCGGAACACATGGCTGAGATCGCATCCTATGAACTGGAGCGCATGAAGGACATGGATGCCTACATCGATATCCGCGCTACTACCAATATCAGCATGTGGCACAATATCAGCGACGAAGCCCAGCGCCGCTATCGCCAGTATTACTGGGGCCCCATTCACCTGGATCAGCGCTGCAACCACACCAAGTGGAGTGTCCTCCGCTATCCCAATGACGCTATGGCCCAGTTGGCCGGCATGTCTACAGAGGAATACGAAGACTTCTACTTCCGGGCCTGCCTGGTGGATTATGAGAAAATGGGCCGGGCCATGGAGCATCTGGAGGCCCTGATGGACCGCACCGACAAGGTACACATCGTTTCTCCCGGTACGGATCTGACCTTCTCCATCAAGGACATCCCCTGCTTCGGCATGCACGGCAATCGCAACATTCCCGACGGTGAGATCTACACCTCCCCGGTGAAGGACTCCGTTAACGGCTATATCAGCTATAATTGCCCATCTCCTTACGATGGGTTCCTCTTCCGGGACGTGCGTCTCGAATTCAAGGACGGCAAGATCGTCAAGGCCACCAGCAACAATACGGAATACATGAACGAGATCCTGGATATCGACGAAGGTGCCCGCTATGTGGGTGAATTCGCTTTCGGTGTGAACCCGGTCATCAATCACCCCATCGGCGATATTCTTTTTGACGAGAAGATCGCGGGCAGCTTCCATTTTACACCGGGCAACAGCTATGACAATGCTTCCAACGGCAATAAATCCGCTGTCCATTGGGATCTCATTCAGATCCAGACTCCGGAGTACGGTGGCGGCGAAATCTGGTTCGACGATGTACTGATCCGGAAGGACGGTTTGTTTGTGCTGGATGATCTAAAGTGCCTGAACCCCGAAAATCTGCTGTCTGAAGACGAATAAGGAGAATCACAGTTATGGATAATGTTGTTGCGCGTCTGATGCGCTATGCTAAGGTGTGGAGTGAAAGCGACTACCACGCAAACCGGGGCACAACTCCCAGCACGGACCGCCAGTTTGATATGGCACGGCTGCTGGTAGAAGAACTGCACGGTATGGGCGTGGACAATGCGTTTGTGGACGATACTTGCTATGTGTATGCCTCTCTGCCTGCAACTCCCGGCTGTGAGCATCTGCCTGTAATCGGACTGATCGCTCATATGGACACTACGCCGGATATGACCGGCAAGGACGTGAAGCCTCAGATCCTCCACTATGATGGCGGCGATCTGATGCTGAATCCGGAGCAGAATATTGTGATGAGGGGCAGCGACTTCCCGGAACTGAAAAAGTTCATCGGCCAGGATCTGGTCTGCACTGACGGCACAACGCTGTTGGGGGCCGATGACAAGGCTGGTATTGCCATTATCCTGCAGGCGGTGGAAGAATTGCTGGCTGAGGGCACACCCCACGGAACGATTAAGCTGGGCTTTACACCGGATGAGGAAATCGGTCTGGGCGCCAGTAAGTTCGACGTGAAGGGCTTCGGTGCAGACTTTGCCTACACACTGGACGGCGGTGATATCACGGACTATGAATATGAAACCTTCAATGCGGCTAAATCCAAGGTGACGATTCATGGCTTCAGCATCCACCCCGGCACCTCCAAGGACCGGATGAAGAACGCCCTGCTGATCGCTATGGAGTATAACGCTCTGCTGCCCGCACTTGAAACTCCTGGCCATACTGAAGGGTACGAGGGGTTCTTCCATCTCCAGGAGATGCACGGCAAGGTAGAGGAAGCTACCATGGAGTATATCATCCGAGATCATAGCATGGAGCGCTTCCGCCAGCGGATCGCCGTTATGGATGCGGCAGCGGAGCAGATCGACCGCCGTTACGGGAAGGGCACAGTGACGGTGGATACCCAGGATCAGTATTACAACATGTACGAGGTTTTGAAGGATCACATGGAGATCGTGGAACTGGCGGAGGCGGCCATGAAGGGCGCGGGTATCGCCAATCCCACCCATTCTCCCATCCGCGGCGGCACGGACGGCTGCATGCTGACCTATCAGGGGCTGCTGTGCCCCAACCTGCCCGTCGGCGGACATAATGCCCACGGCCGATTTGAGTATGCACCGGTGGAGTCTCTGAAAACCGGTGTGCGGACGGTGAAACAGATGCTTTCACCGACACTGATCGAAACTGTGTTCTTGAAAAAGGAGAAGTAACATGTATCAGGAGCGTATCAAAAAGGTCCTCGCCGCTATGGAGGAGATGGGCCTGGAACAGATGCTGATCAGCAACCCCAACAGTATTTGGTATCTGACAGGGTATTATGTGTTCCCCTATGAGCGGATGCTGGCGCTGTATCTGCGCCGGGACGGCAATCACGCCCTGTTTCTCAACAGCCTGTTCCCGAAGCCGGAAGCGAATTGCCGGAAAATCTGGTTCTCTGATACCGATGACTGTGTAGGCAAGGTGGCTGAGGAAGTAGACGGCAGTAAGCCTCTGGGCATTGACAAAGAGTGGCCTGCTGTATTTTTGCTGCCTTTGATGGATCGCCTGCCGGACTGCCGGTGCGTACTGGCCTCTGACTGTGTGGATGATGTGCAGGCATGCAAGGACAGTGTTGAACAGGATCTGATGCGGGAGGCATCCAGGATCAATGATCTCGTGATGGAACGCGCCGTAAAGCGTCTGAAAGAGGGCGTGACGGAAAAGGAAATTGCGGAATATATTGTATCTCAGTATGCGGCAGAAGGCTGCGAAAATGAGTCGTTCCAGACCATCGTGTCCTTTGGACCCAATGCCGCTGACCCGCATCACGAGCCAGATAACACTGTGCTGAAAGCGGGGGACTGCATCGTGATCGACATGGGCTGCCGGAAAAACCGCTACTGCTCCGATATGACCAGAACATATTTCTGCAAAGAGGCTGCGCCGGAGTTTGCGGCCATTCACGATCTGGTCCGCACAGCTAACGAACTGGCGGAGTCCATGGTGCGCCCTGGTGTGCCTCTGTGCGATTTGGACAAGGCTGCCCGGGATCACATCGCCGCGGCCGGATACGGAGAATACTTTACTCATCGGCTGGGACATTTTATCGGGCAGAATGATCATGAAAAGGGCGATGTCAGCTCCGCTAACCACAATCTGGCCAAGCCCGGAATGATCTTTTCTATCGAGCCCGGTGTATATTTGCCCGGCAAATTCGGCGTTCGAGTAGAGGATCTTGTACTGGTCACGGAAGATGGCTGTGAAGTTCTGAATCGGGTCGATAAACACTGGAAAACTGTGGGCTGACGAAGTTGGTTTGCTTTGGCACGATTTTCCTGCGTGATGTAAAAGCAATCGACAGACAAAACACGGCGTGTCAAAAATGACGGTTCTCCCTGTAATGAGTGGGATAACACCGTTGGCACAGCCAATTTCCGTGGGTCCTGCATCCGAAAACCAGGGCCATCCTCAAAACCCGCCTGCGGGCGTAGCTCTGCTCGCCTTTACCCGCAAGAGGTATGGGGTATCCGGAATGCGGCAGAGCTGCTAACAGCTTCCCGACCTTTTCGCACGGAAGATCTAACCCCTTATCAATCGCCTCAAAGCTGATTGAATAAGCAGCACGGCCCCCGTAGTTGAAGCATTTCATTGAACCGTCATAATGGTATTATCTTTTTTCGCTTGCAACATATTGAAAGCAATCATCCTGCGATCCTCTTTTTAATCTTAGCGATTTTGGAGACTGCAAAATAAAAAAGCCGCCCTCACCGGGCGGCTTCAGTCTGTCGAAAAAGTCCGGCTGGAGCTGGGCTTTTTCTGATAGATATGGTAGAATGGGCAAGGGTGATGCAAGATGCTGGAACGCGGGAAAATGGATCGAGATCTGGTAGAGTTCGTAGTCATAGACCAACTGGTGCCGAAGGAGCATTTGCTGCGAAAGATAGATGCAGCGGTGGACTTCACACAGCTGTATGAAATGGTGGAGCCGCTCTATTGTGAGGATAATGGGCGACCCAGCATCGACCCGGTGGTGTTGTTCAAAATGGTGTTAGTGCCGGGAGTTCGTGACCCCGTTTTGTCGGGAGCAACGAACCGCTTTTTGTCGGAAAACCGGAAGCCAATCGATAGAATTTCATAGTACCAACAACCCAGATTGGCAAATAAATATTATTCTTCTTGCTGGTCAGCCAGCAGCTCAACGGCCTTTACTTTGCCAGTCTGTACAGAAACTGTATCCAGTTTCTTCCCGCGGAAACTCTCGCCCCGCAGCTTGAATACCGTAGCTTCATCAAAGATGCGGTCCAGCGCACACAGAAGTGTAGAGTCCTCATTAAAGTCCTCACGCCAGAGAGCCGGATTCTTGTTGCTGGTGAAAACCATGTTAAAATTGCCTTCCTTGTTGTAACGACGGTCGATCAGGTCAAAGAACAGCCGCGTATTCTCTTTATCGAATTCGCAATGGCCGATTTCATCAATGATCAAGCAGGATGGGCGAACTAAGCTTTTGAGGCAGGAATCCGTTTTCCCCGCGCGTCTTGCGGCCGTAAAGCGGTCACGCAGCTCGGAAGCCTTCATGAAATAGGCCCGCATTCCATGCTGGCAGCAGGCATTTGGCTAAGCGGATCGCACCGCACGGTGTCAGATTCGAGTTCTGCGCTCTCCGCCATATGGGTCAGTGCGCGTAGTTGGCGATCGCAGCGGTCTGTAAAACCGTG